>JAAYBY010000178.1 GCA_012729935.1 Clostridiaceae bacterium
GAATCTAAATATATTCATATGAGGTAAAAAGAGGGTTGAGATTATGCCTGCCACTGAAGGCCGCGAGTGGATATACAATCCAAATCCAGTTCACCAGATAATTGAGTAGAGGTATTATGGCTGATTGTACTAGGAGGATTTCATGAAAAAATCAGTGCCAGCATTGCTGGCACTGCTGCTTACTTCACTGGTGGCATGTGGCACCCCGACTTCGACAACATCATCACCAACAACATTGCCAACGCAATTATTAACACCAACGCAGACAGAAACGGAGCCGGTTAGCGTGGTGACCTTTGCCGACCCGGCGCTTGAGGTGATAGTGCGTGGTGCGATGGGCAAATCCAGTGGTGATATTACGGTTGCGGAAGCGAAAACTGTGACATGTTTGAACCTCGCTTATGAGGAGTGGCAGAAATACATATCGGGAAAAGAACCTATTAGCAGTATCGCCGGATTGGAGAACTTTACAAGCCTCGAAAGTATTGATTTATCCGGCAACACAATCACCGATATTACACCTCTGTCAGCTCTGACCAACCTAAAAGCATTGATTCTCACCGGCTGCGCGGTAGAAAACTATGCTCCGCTTGTCAGTTTGACCAATCTGCGTGTCTTGATGTTGGATCATTCCACAATCGCAGACCCTACTCCGCTTTTAGCCCTCACTAGCCTAAAATGTCTATATCTTGAAGGCAGCCAGATTGGTAACTACTTTCCGCTTGCGGAAATACGCGAAAACCTTGAACTCGCCGATTTTGATATAGCCTACACCCTTGCCGAACTTGGATTTACCTTCAACGATGGGGACAAACTGGCGTTGTATCAAACGGATAAGTGTGACATACGCATCAATCATCTCGAGTGGGGTAATCCGTCGAGACCAGATTGGGGCAATTGCATCGTTGTGGTTACCGGCGCGGAGACTGGCTATAAAAATGCTATAGGCTTCTATCCTGAGCATAACGCCTACGTCGCGTGGCTTTTTGATGTAAACACTGAGGAAAATTATACCTATGTTTATGATCTCGATGAGCCAAACAGCTTTTCTGACCACGCCAGCCTGGAGGCAATTGTGCGGGAGGCCTTTGTTGATGTGGACGAAGAAGATGTACTGTTCACCCCCTTTCGTTTCTTCGACAATATGATTCAGGAGGCATTAGGAATATCTGTCGAGATTCTTTATAACATGCCTTTTGATGAAACTATCGCACTGCAATCACCGTATGAAAAACTCGGATTTGCATTTCTTGATTATAGGGGTACTTATACTTACAAGGAGGGCAGCATCGAGCTTTCCATACATAAACCGCAATGGGATGATAATGTCGATGCTAAGAACAAGCTTGACTGGAATATGGGGTATATTGACTCCGATGTGAAGGGTTATCGGATGACAATTCTGTATTTCGCTGAGAAGAATTTTTATATTATTTCTTTGGATAAGGACGCTACTGATATAAGATTTGACTATCACCCTGCCACGAATAAATTTGAATATGACCCGCAAAGCATTGAGCCTTTCCGTTCGGTGCTCAACGAAACCTTTAGTTCGCAGGATAATGATTTTATGAAAATGCCAATGATTATCTTTAATGATAACATTCAAGGTCGATTCGGCATGAGTATAGAGGAACTGTATGCACTGTCCATGAACTAGACTCTTAGGTGATTAAGAAGAAAGCTGGAAAAGTACAATATTCTATCGAACGACGTATCGAGGCAAATATTCCTGAAACAAATTGCTGAAATAATAACAGTCGATTGTGATCTGATCAGGTTCACAGATCTGTTTGTGATACAATAGCGATGGATAGACATTAGACTTGAAAAAGCTGCGGAAGTGGTCCAGAAAGACTTTAGGAGTTCTCGGCATGACAGTGATCCTGATAGAGTTTTCCATTGTTCTGATTGGGCTGCTATTTACAGCCATACTGTTCTATCGATTGCCTGTATTACCCGCTGCAGATAAAAAACAAACTCAAATTCCAACTATATCGGTCATTATTCCGGCGCGTAATGAGGGAATGAATCTTTCCCTGTTACTGTCAGATTTAAGCAGACAAACGATACCCATACTGGAAATTATCTGTGTCGATGACAACTCCACTGATGCAACGGCTGCTATTGCCATAAAACACGGTGCCGGACTTCTTTCAGCCGAAGCGAAACCAGACGATTGGGTCGGTAAAATATGGGCATGTCAGAAAGGTGCTGATGCAGCTGCCGGTGAACTGCTTCTTTTTCTTGACGCAGATGTCAGGCTTGCTGAAAACGGCGTGCAGCTTCTACTGCAAGCATATCTGAAATCTGCTGATACACTGTCTGTTCAGCCGTACCATGTCACCGAAAACAGCTATGAACAATTGAGTTTGCTGTTTAATCTGGTTCAGATTGGAGCCAACGGTGTTGGACTGCCACGCCCATTGGGCGTCGGATTGTATGGTCCTGTTATTCTGATGACAAAAGAAGATTATTACAAGGCGGGCGGTCATGAAGGCGTTAAGAGCTGTGTTGTCGAGGATATGGCACTGGGAGAGCAGCTAAGGAAAATCGATTTACCTTTCAATTTGTATCTCGGGAATCGATCTGTTTCGTTTCGTATGTATCCGGGTGGATTTCGCGATCTGTTCCAGGGTTGGATAAAAAACATGGCTACGGGTGCAATCAAGACGCCATTGCCTGTCTTTTTCATGATCTTTTTCTGGATTACTTCGTTGACGTCTGTGCCGATTCAATTAGTAAAATCCGCTGTTACATCCAATATGATCTGGTTGGCTATTTATGTAGTTCTCTATTTTACATGGGTTGTGGTGTTGTCGATTCTGACAAAACAGGTCGGCCGTTTTCAGCTCTGGGCAATTTTCTTGTATCCGATACCACTTGTTGTGTTTCTTGTCATCTTTTTTGTATCCAGCTTCAGAAAGCTATTCAGACTGAAGGTTGTCTGGAAAGGGCGCGAGATCGAAATGGGCAAGAAGCCATGCGAATAATCTTTCTGCCGGATACCTGGACAATCGGATTGTGTTTTCTGGTCTGGACCGTCTTTCAAGTTGGAGCGGCACTGGTCTGTCTGGCGTTGCCCAATCGCTTTTTTAATCCGGAAAAATTTATTTTTCGTGCACATTGCTTTGAACAGGAAGGAAGGATTTATGAACACTATTTCCGTGTTAAACACTGGAAATACCTGCTGCCGGACGGCGGTGCTGTCTGGAAAAAGCGCGGCTTTCGAAAGAGAAAAATCGATGATTTTTCGAAAGAATATTTAAATCAGTTTCTGATCGAATCGGCTCGCGGCGAATTATCTCACTGGCTTGCCATTTTACCATTTTGGGCGTTTGGTTTTTTTACCCCGCCGATTGTCCCCTGGTTGATGTTAATCTATGCACTTCTCATTAACATTCCGTGCATTATGGCCCAGAGATATAATCGGCCCCGTGTGAAGCACATTCTCAATTTGTTAATCAAGAAGGGTAATAAAGAATCGGATGGATAATCCGGTCGCAAATTGTCTGCTGTGATTGAAGCAAACCAACAGTTCGTTCGATGGGGTTAATCGTCAGTCAGGCGGTCATTTTCCGGATCATTTCAGCCATCTTGTCGATCGATTTAACCGGCATCAAGCGATAGAATTTATCCATCATCTTTGAGTCGCTGCCAACGAAGATTTTCAGCTTTCCTTTTTCAATGCCTTTGATAATAATGTCGGCCGCAATATCTGGTTTTGTTGTCTTATGCATTGCACCGGACTTCTGCTGTGCTTGAGCATCACCCTTGTCCTCCATTGAGTTGACTGCGATATTTGTGTCGATCGCACCCGGAAAAACGACAGAGACATGGACCTTAGATCCTTTCATCTCGCCGTACAGGGCTTCTGTAAACAGCTTGACAGCTGCTTTGCTGGCGCCATAAACAGTTTGTCCCGGTACGGGCAAAAAGCCACCCATCGAAGATACATTCACAATGAAGGCATCCGTGTTCTGATTCAATACACGAAGCGTTGCGCGTGTTAAATTGAGCAAGCCGTAGAAATTGACACGCATAACTCGCTCAATGGCTGATTCAGACAAGTCCATAAATTTAACAAATGGCTGAATAATGCCCGCGTTATTGATAATACCGTGCAAGTCCTGCAAATCACTTTTTACAGTGCCAGGAAGATCAGATGCCTTTTGATAATCAGAGATATCAACAACATATGTTTTGATCAAATGTGGCTTGGATACCAGTGTTTTTGTCTCTTCAAGCGTTGTTTCGTTAATGTCACAAGCAGCTACTCTAACTCCCTTACGTGTCAGATTCAGAGTCAATTCACGGCCCATGCCACTGCCTGCTCCGGTTACAATCAGTACTTTCCCGCTTAGATCGTACATACAAAGGTCACCTCGTTCAATTTTGTTTGGTTATGTGTCATTCAACACCCAAACGTTTGAATCGTTATCGGAATCAGTTCAATGCTGCTGTCCGGACAGCTGCATTCTTCAGGCCGCTCAATCATTCAACAACCGCCAATCAGAATGATTAGTCGATTGCTGAGCCTATGTTGTGCAATGATGATGAAATCAATCAGCAGGTAGATTGGTCTGTTTCAGGATAATGGTTATAGATCCTGAATAATTGGGTCAGATGACATAAAAAATTTAACATCATCATCATATCATTATTTGACTCAAATGTGAATTTAAAAGACACTTGACCTTAACGTTGCGTCATGGTTTATGATGTATTCAATCAGGCTGCCTGAAAGACTGATTGTCAGATTTGATCGGCCATCAAAAGAAAACGAAAAGGAGCAAATATCTATGTCAATCAGTATCAGTAAACTGGCGAAATTGTCTGGCGTGAGCACCAGAACGTTGCGCTACTACGACGAGATAGGTCTGCTGACGCCTGAACGCATCAGCAGGAACGGCTATCGAGTATACGGACAAAAACAGATTGATCTGCTGCAGCAGATCATGTTTTATCGGGAGTTGGGTGTTGTGCTCGAGGAAATCAAAAAAATAATCTATGCCGATGACTACGAACCTTTATCTGCATTGCAGAAGCATCTCACAGACCTTCAATCAAAAAAAGATCAAATTGTGTGTCTGATCAAAACAGTTGAACAAACAATAGCAGCAGCGAAAGGGGAAATAATCATGACGAACAAAGAGAAGTTTTCGGGGTTTAAAGCCAAATTGGTTGAGGATAATGAAAAGAAATTTGGACAAGAAATTCGTGAAAAGTACGGTGACGGCCAGGTTGATGCCAGTAATGCGAAGTTAATGGGGCTCTCTGCCGTCCAGTATGATCATGTCGAGTCCTTATCTCGGGAAATCAATGGCTCGTTAAAAAGGGCGTTTGATCAGGGCGATCCATCAAGTGAACTGGCACAAAAAACATGTGCGCTGCATAAAGAATGGATTTGCTATTTTTGGTCTGAGTATTCGAAGGAAGCGCACCTGGGTCTGGTGCAGACTTATGTGGATGATCCGCGTTTTCGAGCTTACTACGATGCGGTAGCAAAGGGGAGTGCTGGTTTTCTTTATCAGGCAATGAAGATATACTGTCAGGAGTAGGTATACTCATGGTTATTCATCGAATTTGATCAGACCGGGAAAGCCGCCTTGACAGCACCGGTTCAATCGGGTAGAGTACGAGAAAATAAAATAGAGTTGACTTGCCACCGGGTAAGTTGTATGTGCCATCAGCATTTCGTTAGGTCATTGAAGAAATGCTTGTGGCACATTTTTTAGGAGATTATGCAGAACGATCAGAAAGAATTATTGAAATACACCACGTCCAGTGTACTGGTAATCTGGGCTTCATTTGCTGTTGCTGAATTTGTCGTCATGATTGTATCCTTTGTTTTATATTTCCGGCGTTTGAAAACAGATCATTTAATCAGTGACAAACAATTGAATCAAAACAACATTTGAATGA
>JAAYBY010000179.1 GCA_012729935.1 Clostridiaceae bacterium
GAATCTAAATATATTCATATGAGGTAAAAAGAGGGTTGAGATTATGCCTGCCACTGAAGGCCGCGAGTGGATATACAATCCAAATCCAGTTCACCAGATAATTGAGTAGAGGTATTATGGCTGATTGAACAGAGAAGACCAGCTAATGTTTGTCAAGCAATTATGTTGAGGAAAATGAGACAAAACAAAAGTGATTTTCAGTGCCGTAAACAGGCATGGGAAATAAACCTGGTGATTGAAAAATCGACAGGAACGAAACTTGAAAACTGAATATAGAAAGCTACGCCACCTTGGCGGCTAAGCGAGCAGCATGTTCTATCGGATCACGAAATTCAAATGGTTTTTGGTCACGGAGCACTGCAAAAATGATGAACAGCATTTTGTGCATGACGGCGACCAGGGCAACCATTTTGGGTTTGCTCTGACATTTGCTCTTGTAGAAAGCCTGCATATGCGGATTAACAGCCTTGTCGTTTCTGCTGTTGCGAACATTGGCTGAGGCTACATGGAACAGTGCCCGGCGCAATAGTCTTGGACCGCGCTTGGAGATCTTGTTGCGAGTGCCCTTGAAGCTGCCGGATTGCTTTACCGATGGATCGAGGCCACAGTAGGCAGTCAGGGACTGAGCAGACTGGAATGCCGTGACATCACCGAATTCAGCCAACATGGTTACAGCAGTCTGGAAGCCAATGCCGGGAATGCTGATAAGCAGGTCGATTGCTTTAGCCAGAGACTTGTGCTCCGTCTGGCGATCCTGCTCGACGATCGATTGCATTGATTGCATGATGGTTGCCAAGACGGCCTGCAAGCTCTCGATCAAGCTGATCTCCGCACGGATGATCAGAGTCAGGTGTTCTGCCGAATCGCCCAGGTCGAGCATCGTCTGAGCGATCTGACGCAAAAACGCATATTTGGCTTCGGCTCGCTTTTGGCCTTTGCGTGAGGTTTTGGCAATCAGGTTGATAATCGTGGCGGGCCGAGCCCTCAGGATGGCCTTCGCCGACGGATAAGCCTTGAGAACAGCCAGTCCGGTCATTGAAGTGATCTCAAAGAAATCTTTTTCGAAACCAAGCAGTACCCGGTCAACCAGTCCGGTTAAACGAAGCTTGTGGGCGGTCAGATCGTCCTGGATATCGTAATACTGGCGGACCAGATCCTTGAGGGCGGCAACATTGACGCTGGCCAAAACTGCTGTCCGGAGTGACTCGCCCTTGATTCGATAGAGCAAAGCCAGGCGTTTGGCATCCCACTTGTCATTTTTCACTTTCCTTACATCCAGATTCTTGATAGAATCTGATTGGATAGGGTTGACGATAATCACGTCAATCTCACGCTGTGCGAGAGCGTGGAAAAGGATTTTGTGATAATGGCCGGTGGACTCCATGATGACGATCGGGCTGCATCCAAAATCCTTTTCGCTTTTCTGAAGCAGGTTAACCGCCTTTTCAATGTCCTCTCGGACATCGTGCCGGATGTGCAGGGTGTCCAGGACTGAGTTATCCGGTGCCAGCAGGCAAAATTCGCTGAAAGCTTTGGCCACATCGACGCCGGCAACGGGGCGAATGGTATTCATAGGTATCCTTCCTCTCTGATTATTAATCTGGGTCTTTTGACATCCATCCCTCTCCTACAGGCTCACTACCTAGCATGTGACACGAGGAACCAGTTGGACCGGCCTCTACCAGCCAAATCATGTATCCTGCCGGAATGGAATGACACTCTTAGTTTCGGGTAGTCGCCAGAGGCGTCCCAGGAGGATTTCCATCTACTCTCCAGACCCGACATGAGTATACCGGATGGTCATGGCAGAGGCCAAGTCGGCCCAGTCAAGCTAACCTTGTAGCTTTCTATATTCCGAATGGAAATTTCCACTAAGA
>JAAYBY010000180.1 GCA_012729935.1 Clostridiaceae bacterium
ACCGCTATCATCCAGGCCTTGCAACCACCATGCTGAATCAACTTCCGGCCGGTTGCAGAATCTATGTGGCTTGTGGATATACGGATATGCGTAAGCAGATCGACGGTCTGGCGTCACTGGTACAGCAGCAGTTCAAGCTCGATCCGTTTACCAAGGCCTTTTTCATATTCTGCGGTCGCAAACGGGACCGCATCAAAGTGCTGCACTGGGAGGGTGATGGATTTCTGCTTTTATATAAGCGATTGGAAAACGGCAGTTTCCAGTGGCCACGTTCAGAGCAGGATGTGCGTGAACTGACGCCACAGCAATATCGATGGCTTCTTGAAGGTCTGAGTGTTGAACAGAAAACGGCGATTCCAGCCGTATCCGCCAGACAGTTATAAATGCTCAAAAGCACTGTAATATAAGCGTTTCAGGCTTCTACAACCGCCCGGATTATGGTATAATAATCCTATTGAAAAGACGGGCTGGTTTGAACATGGCAGTGCAAAACATTGATGTTAATCAACTCCTGGAGATGGTCCAAAACAAGGACCGTGCGCTTATGGAGCTGAGCCAGAACAACCGGCAGCTGACAGAAAAGATCACGCAATTGACTGAACAGGTTGCCTTCCTGACACAAAAACTCTATGGTCGTAAAACCGAAAAATCAACCGTTGTCCTGGATGGTCATCTGGTCATCCAGGAAGTGGCTGAAAGGTTATTTGATGAGGCTGAAAGTTGCGCCGATCCCAAGGCGGTTGAGCCTAAGGTGTTTGAACAGCCACTGCGCAAGACAAGAGCCGGCTATAAACGGAAAAGCTTTTTTGCCGATCTTCCGGTCAACGATATGCTGTATTCGCTCGATACAGACAGCCAGGACTGTCCGGCCTGTGGTGGCAAGATCAAGAAAATCGGCAAAAAGTTTGTCCGGTCCGAGATCAATTTCATTCCGGCTCAGCTCAGCGTCCTGAATATCTACCAGGAAACCTGTGAATGTCCTGCCTGCAAGGTAAGAACCGGTCAGACCGCTTTCATTGAACCGAAAGTTCCAACACCGGTACTGCCGCATTCATATGCGTCCGCATCGAGCATCGCCTATACGATGTACCAGAAATATGTCCAGTGTGTACCGTTGTATCGCCAGGAGAAAGACTGGAAAGCGATGGGGCTTGATCTGACACGCAGTACCCTGTCCAACTGGATTGTGCAGGCATCTGAATCCTGGCTGACACCGATTGTCGATGCAATGCACCGTAAGCTTCTGACCGAACAGCATCTGCATATGGATGAGACTCCGATACAGGTGATGAAAGAACCGAACCGGAAAAACCAGACCGACTCCTACATGTGGGTCATGACCAATAAAGACAGCAGTCGCCATCCGATCCGAATCTTTCGCTATGCGCCTGGTCGATCCGGCGAATATGCCGCAACGTTTCTGGACGGATATTCCGGCTATCTTCATACGGATGACTATTCCGGGTATAACCGGATGAAATCGGTCAAACGCTGTTTATGCTGGGCTCATGTTCGACGACGATTCAAAGAGGCCATCACGGTTAAGACGAAAGGATCTGGAGACACGTTGGCCGAGATCGGGTTTCGCTATTGCAATGCGCTTTTTGAGTGGGAAAAGAAATTCAAGACAATGGATTCGCAGGAGCGCAAAGCGGCTCGTTTGCAGCATGAACGACCTGTTCTTGACGCGTTCTGGCGCTATGTTGATGAAAATATCGGTAAAACACTGCCGAGAAGCAAGCTGGGGATGGCGATGGCTTATGCTCTGGATAACAGGGCGAAGCTGGAAATCTATCTGGAAGACGGCGACTGTGCCATCTCCAATAATGTGGCAGAAAACAGCATCCGTCCGTTTGCTCTGGGCCGTAAGAACTGGATGTTCGCGGGCTCACCCAAGGGAGCCGATGCCAGTGCTTGTATTTATTCTCTGGTCGAAACGGCCAAGGCCAATGCTCTGGATCCGTTCTTGTACCTTCAGTGCCTGCTGATGCTCGCTCCAGGCAGCAGCTATTTGAACAATAAAGATGCGATGGAAAATCTCATGCCATGGAGCCCTCTGATGACTGCCAAATGTCAACGATGAACGCCAGTTCACATTGACTGTCAAGACGTCTTTTGTCGGACGCTTACGATATTTCAATTGTGGGATGACATCGAGAGACTATTGACAGTTAGGGCCATAGACCGAAGTGTTTTACAAACGAAATTTGCTCTCATCCAAAGATTATCCACTTCATCGTTGATATCACTAACACTGGGTCAGTAATCGCAATGATTTCTTCTGCCGAAGTTTTTTTAAAACTCGATCACACGTGCGAGCGCTTTTACGATATTCGGGTCAAACCGGATGCCTGCCGCGTCGCTGATCTCCTGAATCGTCTCTTTTGGCTTCCATTGACTGCTGCTGTACGAATTTGTTCGAAAATCAAAGGCTTCTGCAACAGCAATAATTCTGCCAAGAAGTGATATCTCTTCATCTTTCAAGCCTTTGGGGTAGCCTGATCCGTCCCAGTGCTCGTGATGGTCAAGAGCACCAATCGCGATATCTATGGTCTCGTCAAAGAGGTTCAGTATCCGATATCCGACTAACGCGTGCCTGCGCATTTCTGTTTGCTCTTCATGATTGAGGTTCCCAATTTTTCGTAAAATCTCATCTTTGAGGACAACTTTTCCGATATCGTGGTAATACCCGGCTGTTTGTGCTCTGCGAATCTCTTGATTGGACAGCTGTAGCTGAGTGGCAATTTTTTGACATATCTCGCTTACATTTTGTGCATGCAGCTTTTCTCTTTTTGACCGCTGATGCAACGAATGGCTGATCTGCTCCAACTGCTGCACATTAAGCTTTTGCCGATTGAGGCTTTTATTGACATACATTTCTTCTTCTGCTTCTTTTAGCGTTTCAGATACATCATCAACTTTGCCCTGTTTGGTCGCAATACCGATCGCCAGACTGCCTTTGATACCGTGATAGTCGATTTGGCTGACTGCCTGTTGAATTCGGTTGCCAATCGCACTGGCATCGTCAAATGTTGTTCCCGGCAACAGCATCGCAAATTCATCACCGCCGACCCGCGCGATGATGTCATCTGCCCGGCTGTTATTTCGGAACGTATCAGCAATCCGTTTGAGCAGAATATCACCGACTTCATGCCCGAACACATCGTTTGTCAGTTTCAATCCGTTTGCATCACCAATGATGACACTGAACGGAAGATTACGATCAACATCCAGCCGCTGTAATTCTTCGTAGAAGAAAGTCTGGTTGTACAATTCGGTAATCGGATCATGGAAAGACAGATATCTAATGTGAGCTTCAGCTTCCAGTTTCTCAGTGATATCCGAAAAAGTGACAACCGCACCAGTCGTTTTCCCGTTATGAACAAGCGGATTTGTTCTGCACTCCACGTGGAATAATGTTCCGTCTGCCTTTCTGATGACCTCATCCCTTAAATATGATGCAATTCCTTGCTGAATCATCTTGCAGATCCTGCAGTTTTCAGCAGATCCTATTAATTCATTACGATCTGAGGCGTGAGTCAGTGTGTGCATGCATTTGCCGACGACTTGTCCTTCGCGTTCATAGCCTAACATTTCAAGGCATTTTCTGTTAACGAAAGCACAGGTTCCTTCGGTGTCCACACCGATAATAGCTTCAGCCGTAGAATCAAGAATGCTCTTCAGTTGCTCTTCGCTTTTTGCGGTTATGTTATGGCTGTGCAGAACCAACAAGCCAAAGGCTAAAAGAAAAAGCGTAGAGATTATGGCACCTATCAAGATCGTACTTTCGTTTCTGTTATGCCCGGCCAAAAAGTGAAGCGCCGCAAACAATATGATTAAAAAAATGACAGATATAAAGATTGTTGACCTTTTTGTTCGATCCATGTTATTTCCTCTGCCTCGACAGAATAGTCATGCTGGTTTGCAGTTCGATCAATCATGTTATTTATACGCCTTGTAAGCCCCGAAATCAAGTTTATTCGGAGTCAAGTTTCTCAGAATCGAAATCTTACTATCCTTTGTTAAGGCAAGTCATTTCAGTAGTCATCAATAAAAATGACACATGATTTATTTTATACGTATCAATCAACTGATGCAAAAAGCTGATTGAACGAAAGAGTAAACGTTGATCCTATGTGGATAAATAATGGCGGTAAATATTCGATACCACCATCTTTCATCCTGTAACATACTGCATATCCAGCAAAAATGAACATGATATACTTATAAGTACATTTGATTGGCATATGATGCACAGTATCAGGTGGTGATTTAGATGGATATGCAAAAAATAGTTCCGCATTTATGGTTTGATCGGGAAGCGCGGGATGCAGCAGAATTCTACACCGCAATTTTCCCGGACTCAAAGATAACCAGCAATGTTGAACTGCACAATACGCCTTCTGGTGATACACAAATCGTAACTTTTAACCTGAGCGGATATACCTTTATGGCTATTAACGGCGGTCCTTATTTCAAGTTCAATCCCGCCATTTCTTTCATGGTCAATTTTGATCCATCAAGAGACGATCAGGCGCGGAAAAATCTGGATGCGCTCTGGATGAATCTGGCTCAGGGAGGCACAGAATTGATGTCGCTGCAGGAATACCCATTCAGCAAACGGTATGGCTGGATCCAGGATAAATATGGTCTATCCTGGCAGCTTATCCTGACAGATCCAACGGGTGATGAACGACCGTTTATTGTGCCATCTTTGATGTTTGTCCAGGAACAAAGCGGCAAGGCAGAAGAAGCAGGCGATTATTATCTTTCTGTCTTTAAGAACAGCCGCAGAGGGCAGATCGCCAGATATCCGGCAGACATGGAACCCGATCTGGAAGGCGCTGTCATGTTCTCTGATTTCATGCTGGAACACCAATGGTTTGCCGCTATGGATAGTGGTCAGCAGCACGATTTTACGTTCAATGAGGCTGTCTCCTTTCTTGTAAGATGCAAAAATCAAAATGAAATTGATTATTTCTGGGATAAGCTCTCAGCCGACCCACAAGCAGAACAATGTGGCTGGCTGAAAGACAGGTATGGCCTTTCCTGGCAGATTTCACCGGTCTTGATGGAAGAAATGATGGAGAAAGGCACCCAAGAGCAGC
>JAAYBY010000181.1 GCA_012729935.1 Clostridiaceae bacterium
GACTTGCATACTTGACCAATCCGAAAGACAGCTGCTGCAGCAACTTGCGGGTGTTCATTGGACGGTTGAATCAATCGCGGATGAGTTTGGCTGGTCGATACGAAAAACGGAATCCTGGCTTAGCAGACAAGAGCTTTCAGGTCATCTCAAATTTGAGCGGGGACGATTCTTTTTGACAGACGAGGTCCTTTTCTGTATATAATGATAGTTAATGTCATGAAAGAACAGGTCAACTGCTATGAGTAAAAATCTTGTTATTGTTGAATCACCGGCCAAAGCGAAGACAATCGGACGCTATCTGGGCCGTGATTTTCGTATTACCGCCTCGGTCGGTCATATCCGTGATCTGCCTGCGTCAAAACTCGGTGTCGATGTGGAAAACCAGTATAAGCCGCAGTATACGACGATGAAAGGCAAAGAGAAGGTCATTCGCGAACTCAAAGAAATGGCGGAGCAGTCTGACCGGGTTCTCATCGCAACTGACCCGGACCGCGAAGGAGAAGCGATCGCCTGGCATCTTGCGCACATCCTGAAAATGGACGCGGGCAGTCCATGCAGGATCAGTTTTAACGAGATTACTGAATCAGCAGTCCGTGAAGCGGTCGCACATCCACGGTCGATCGATCAGGACCTGTTCAATTCACAACAGGCCAGACGGATTCTTGATCGCCTTGTCGGATATGAGCTGAGTCCGCTGTTATGGAAAAAAGTTAAAAAAGGCTTGTCTGCCGGTCGTGTCCAGTCTGTGGCAACACGCCTTGTCGTCGAACGTGAACGTGAGATAGATGCGTTTAAGCCGGAAGAATACTGGCTGTTGTCTGCCTGGTTGAAACCAGATAGCGATGCTTCATCATTTCGTTCACGCTACCACGGCCAGCTTGAAAACGGCAAAATCAAAAAGAAGAAACTGACGAATGGAGATGAAACCGAGGCAGTCATATCTTCGGTCCGCGATCAGGCGTTTACAGTCTATGAAGTCACCAAGAAAAAGAGGCAACGCCAGCCCGCTCCGCCGTTTACGACCAGTACGCTTCAGCAGGAGGCGGCCCGGTATCTGGGCTATTCTTCACGCAGGACGATGCAGATCGCACAACAGCTGTACGAAGGAATTGAACTGGCCGGCCAGGGATCCATTTCTTTGGTCACATATATAAGAACCGACTCGGTTCGTGTGTCCGGTGAAGCAGCAGAGGCTGCCAGAATGTACATTCAAGACACATTTGGTACTGATTATCTGCCTCGGGTGCAGCGCAGATATAAAAACAAGAGCTCCTCACAGGATGCTCATGAAGCCATTCGACCAGCCCATTTTGACATGAGCCCGAACCAGCTGCAGGCAAAATTGTCCAACGAGCAGTTCCGCCTGTATCGTCTGATCTGGGACAAATTTGTCGCATCACAGATGGCTGCGGCTGAGATTAATACAGTGACAGCTGATATTCTGGCTGGCGATGTTGTCTTCCGTTCTCAGGGAGAATCTGTCGCTTTTCCCGGATATCTGGCTCAATACGGCGTTCAGCTTGTTGATCAGGAAACAGATAAAAAGCCGGAAGAAAATGGGGGTAAAGATCAGCTGCCGGAATTGTCGAAAGACCAGGAACTGATGCTCGATCGTCTGGAACCTGAACAGAAGTTTACCCAACCACCGGCTCGCTATACCGAAGCGTCGCTGATCAAGGCGATGGAAGAAAAAGGTATTGGCCGTCCTTCAACTTACGCGCCCACCATTTCAACGATCCTTGATCGCCTCTACGTCGATAAGACTGGTAAATACCTGATACCGACCGAACTGGGAAAAGCAGTAACCGGTATGCTGGAGATTCATTTTTCGAATATTGTTGATGTCTCTTTTACAGCCCGGATGGAAGCCGACCTGGACACTGTTGAATCGGGTGAGAAGGACTGGATTCGCTTGCTGGATGAATTTTATCCGACATTCCATCAGCAGATAGAGGACGCTTCAACGATCGATCGCGTGAAAATTGCCAGTACGCCGACGGGTGAAAAGTGTCCGGAATGCGAAACTGGAGATCTGGTGATCAAAGAAGGCCGTTTTGGCAAGTTCATAGCCTGCTCAAATTATCCCGACTGTAAATATACGCGCAATATCGAAAATCAGGTTAACGGTAAATGTCCGCTATGCGGTTCCGGGTTGCTCAGCCGCATGTCCTATAAGTATAAAAAGTCATTTTTTACCTGTGACAAACAGGGCTCTGATCCGGAATGCCCTTTTATCAGCTGGGATCTGCCCATCGAAGGGAAAAAATGTGATACCTGCGGATCTTATATGGTTCTTAAACGTTATCGTGGCAGAAGCTTTCCCAAATGTGGGAATCGTGATTGCCCGACCAATGAAAAGAAAGTTAAAAAGGAAACCGGAGAGCAGGGCAAGAGCAGCGATAAGAAAGTCGAACCGACTGCCAAAAAGGCAGCTCCGAAAAAGCGAAAAACAGCTGTGAGAAAGAAAAAGACTGATGGCTGAGGTGCGACAGCAGAATCCGGTTCTGGTAATTGGTGGCGGTCTGGCAGGGTGTGAGGCGGCCTGGCAGCTTGCTGAACGAAAAGTCCCGGTTCAATTGATCGATATGAAGCCGCAGGGAATGACACCCGCTCATCACCGGACAGATTTGGCTGAGCTGGTCTGCAGCAATTCACTCCGTTCCAATCGTCTCGAAAATGCAGTTGGCCTGCTCAAGGAGGAGATGAGGCGACTGGGTTCGCTGATCGTTTCCTGCGCGGATGAGACACAGATTCCGGCAGGTGGTGCGCTGGCAGTGGACCGCGAAGGATTTTCGCAATGCGTGACAGAGCGGATTAATAACCACCCGCTGATCGAGCGTGTTTCTCAGACCGTAACCCGTATTCCAGATGGTGATATTGTAGTGATTGCGACCGGTCCGTTGACAGAGGGTGATTTGTTCACGGATATCCGCGATCGTCTGGGTATTGAAACACTGTATTTTTTTGATGCTGCTGCGCCCATTGTCGCTGCTGACTCAATCGATTTGTCGATCGTTTTCAGACAGAGCAGATACGGACGAGGCAGCGATGACTACCTCAATTGCCCGATGGATAAGACACAATACCAGCTGTTTTACGATGAGCTGATTCATGCGCGAACCGCTGATATTCATGAATTTGATCAGCGTCATATTTTTGAAGGCTGTATGCCGGTTGAAACGATGGCGCAAAGAGGATTGGATACGCTGCGTTTTGGCCCCATGAAACCGGTCGGACTGACAGATCCTAAAACGGGTCGTCAGCCATATGCCTGCGTCCAGCTTCGTCAGGACGACAGACAAGGACAGCTATATAATCTGGTTGGGTTTCAGACAAGACTGGCATTTTCAGAACAAAAACGTGTGTTTGGCTTGATACCGGGACTTGAAAAAGCTGAGTGGATCCGCTTCGGAGTCATGCATCGTAATACATTTCTACCATCACCAGATATTTTAAACAGAGATTTCAGCGTGCGTGGCCAGCCTGGACTCTATTTTGCCGGGCAGATTACAGGCGTGGAGGGCTATGTTGAATCTGCGGCCTCGGGGCTTGTTACCGGCCGGCAGGCAGCTTTTCAGGCGCAAGGAATGCCTATCCTCCTTCGGGAAGAACGACTGCCGTCGGCACAGACCGTCATAGGGGCTTTAAGCAGTTATATATCCGATCCGGCGATTCGTCATTTTCAGCCGATGAATGCTAATTTCGGACTGCTGCCGCGACTCGAAACGCAGGATCGTCTGTCAAAGCAGCAGCGGATCGAAAGAATGATCCAGCGGTCACTGGATCAGATCGAGAATTTACTGGCTAAAGATCGATAAGGATGTCCTGTGCAAAAGACCGGCAAGCTGCTGATGTCCGTACTGGAGATCATAACCTTTACAGACCGCCGACTTGACGTATAATAGACGGGTATTGGATCAATAGACAAACGGAGCCGGCAGGTTCCGTAAGGAGGCTCATAATGGCAGGGTTTTTTGGTTTATTTAATTATGAAAAGGAAGGGCGGGGTGTTTACCCGGATGAACCGCCGAAAGGCGCTTTTCTGACTTTTTTCTCGATACTGGGTCGGAAATTCTGGAAAATATGTACCATTAATATCATGTACGTGTTGCTCAGTGCGCCTGCATTTGTGCTTGCTTTTTTCGCAGCACCTTTGTTTTTACAATCGATGCTGCCCTCCTTGTCAACTGATTTTCTGATTCAGGTTTTTAATGAATCCGGTGTTGTGTTAAAAGAGGGTGTAACGCTGCTTGAATATGTTTCATACCAGATAAGTCAGATGTATTTTGTGACTGCCATCCTGTTGGTTGGCTTAAGTCTGATTATTGTCGCACCTGTACATGCCGGTGTGGTTTTTCTGCTCAGGAATTACGCGCGGGAAGAACATGCTTTTGTCTGGATGGATTTTAAGGAGCATGCTCGAAAAAACTGGAAGCAATCGCTGGGTGTTTCTCTGATCAGCCTGCTGTTTCTGGTTATCTTCATTTTCAATTACGCATTCTACGACGGCAGCAATCTGGTTCAGAGCGATCTGCTGCGGATCGTATTAAAAACAGCAATGGTTCTGGCCTTTGTTATCTGGTGTATCATGCAAATGTACATCTATCCCATGATGGTGACCTTTCAGTTATCACTCAAACAGCTGCTGAAAAACAGCCTGCTGTTTACCCTGATCCGGCTGCCATTTAATGTTTTGATCCTGCTGCTCAGTTTTATCATTCTCTGTGCATTTCCGGCCATCATGCTCTTGTTGGGATATGGATTCTCCGTGTTTGTCGCCATCATCTGGTATGCCTGTTTTGCACTTGCTTTCAATTTATATCTCACAACTTTCTTTGCCTGGCGTGGTCTGGACCGTTTCATGCTGCAGCGTGTTGAGGAAGAAGAGACTTCTGAAGCGTCAGATGAAGCGTCGGCCACAGATGAACCATCCACCGAGGACGAGGATGAAACGGAAGAGGAACAACCTTCGAAGGAACAGCGACAGAAGGATTGGCAAAAATCACCGAACAACGCCTGAGACAGCTAAATGTGCCTGTAAGCAATAAAACAGCCGCTCATAGGGCGGCTGTTTTATTTGTACGACGTATTATTTCAAAGACTGGCTTTTATGACATCATTCATATCGTAAAATCCGGGCTTCTGGGTGCTGAGGAAACGAGCGGCTGCGAGAGCTCCTCGTGCAAAAACAGCACGGGATTCGGCCGTATGCTGGATCGATAACGTTTCATCGGGTCCGGCAAGCAGAACGGTGTGCTGGCCGACAATCGTGCCACCGCGTATCGCGTGTATGCCAATTTCTGCGGGGTCACGTTTGCGGCGAACCTGTGAGCGGTCATAGGTGTACGTTGCGGCTCCGTCCAACTGTTCTCTGATCTGGTCAGCAATCATCAGGGCAGTGCCGGACGGCGCATCGATTTTCTGGTTGTGGTGGGCTTCAATAATTTCAATGTTAAATTCCGGATAAAGGGTGGCGACAGCCCGACGTGCCAAGTCAATCAGGATGTTGATTCCCAGTGACATATTGGCTGACATGAAAACGGGAACTGAAGCAGCGTCTTCGATGAGCTCAGCCCTGGCGGTTTCGTCGAGACCGGTTGTGCAGATCACCATTGGCTTGCCACGTTTAAGAGCGAGTTGTCTCACAGCAGTAAGCGCTTCAGGATTGGAAAAATCAACAATAACATCAAAGGATTCGCGACAGCCGGTCGGATCCTGGTAAACAGGAAAAGAAGCACCAGGATCATCATTCAGGTCAGATCCGGCTGCTATGGTTATCAGGTCAGGTTGCCCGTCAGCAATTGAGCGAATCATCCTGCCCATTCGTCCGTTGCAGCCACTGAGAAAAATGCGCGTTGGCATATGGATTCCTTTCTGTCAGTTTTGAATCAGTCCGTATTGAATAAGCGTGCTACGGATAAGACTCTGGTGTTCAGGCGACGGATCGCACAAAGGCATCCGGCATGAGCCGACCTCCAGCCCCATCATATTCATTGCAGCTTTAACAGGGATCGGGTTGACCTCACAGAACATGGCTTTGATCAGCGGAATCAGTTCAATCTGGGTGCGGATGGCCGTCTGCGTATCACCGGATAACCAGGCCGAAACCATTTTGTGCGTGAGATCCGGTACGATATTCGCGATAACGGAAATGACGCCGATTCCACCAAAGGACAGCAAGGGGAGAACCATCGCGTCTTCACCTGAATACATATTCAGTTGATCGCCGCATGACAGTGCAACCTCTGCAGCCTGTTCGATATTGCATTCTTTAACACCGTTGATGTTCGGTAATTCAGAAAGGCGGGCCAGGGTTTCCGGGTTTATGTTGATGGCTGTCCGACTGGGGACATTGTACAGGATGATCGGGATGTTAACTGAATCAGCAATCGCTTTAAAATGGAGGTACAGACCCTGCTGCGAAGATTTGTTGTAATAGGGGGATACGCTGAGCAGACCGTCTGCACCGCGTCTTTCGGCCTCAACGCTCAGTTCAATGGCGTGTCTTGTGTCGTTGCTGCCAACACCCGCAATAACCGGTATCTGATGGTTAGCCTGAACGACGACATGGCGGATGACCGCCAGATGCTCCTCATCCGGCATTGTTGAAGCCTCGCCGGTCGTACCGGCGACAATCAACGCTGCTGTATTTTGCTTGATATGCCAGGCACATAGTTCCGAGAGTTTTGTGTAATCAACGCCATCTTCAGTGAACGGCGTAATAATGGCCACAGCTGAGCCTTTAAACAGTGGCTTTTTCATTTAAGGGACCTCCAGTCTTGATCAAAAATCTGATAAATAATCATACGGTGTGTATGCTTTTCAGACGCAATTATGATAGCATTCTCTGTACAACAACGTCAATTACAGATATAATCCGCTCATGATTAAAACGAGTGACTTTGCATTTGAATTACCAGAGGATCTGATTGCCCAGCACCCGATCGAGCAGCGTGACGCCTCACGTCTGATGTGTCTGGATGGACCCAGCGGGGCGATCGATCACCGTTCTTTTTACGAACTGCCATCGCTGCTCAGGCCGGATGACTGTCTTGTCATCAATAACTCGCGTGTTATCCCGGCCCGTCTGCTCGGTGTGCGAACAGATTCCCGAACACCGGTTGAACTGCTGTTGCTGAAACGTCTGAATCAGACTGACTGGGAAACGCTGGCCAGACCTGGCAGGCGGGTTCGTAAAGGCCATCACATAACGCTGATGCCGGGACGTCTCGAAGCCGAAGTGCTGGATGTCCTGCCAAACGGCAACCGGCGGATTCGCTTTTTCTTTGACGGGATCTGGGAAACTGTTTTGCAGGAGGCGGGAACATGTCCGCTGCCGCCCTATATACATGAGCAGTTAGAAAATCCGGAGCGTTATCAGACCGTGTATGCTGAAAAAGATGGTTCTGCAGCGGCACCGACTGCAGGACTGCACTTTACGCCCGAATTGATGGAGCGCCTGAAAGAAAACAAGATTCACATTGCACCTTTAACACTTCATGTCGGACTAGGCACGTTTCGGCCGGTTCGCGCTGAAAACATCAAAAACCACACGTTGCACGAAGAATACTATGAATTACCCGAGGAGACAGTCGAGACGATCGAGCGATCCCGTCAGAACGGCGGTCGGATTATTGCTGTCGGAACGACCAGCTGTCGCGTTCTTGAATCGGTGGCAGCCAGGCATGAGCACCTGAAAGCAGAGAGCGGCTGGACGGACATTTTTATTTTTCCCGGTTTTACGTTTCGTGTGGTGGATGTCCTGATCACAAATTTTCATTTGCCTGAATCCACATTGATTATGCTTGTGTCGGCTTTTGCCGGTCGGGAACATGTTCTGGGCGCTTACAGCGAAGCCATTCGTGAACGATATCGTTTTTTCAGCTTTGGTGATGCCATGCTGATTAACCGTCAATAATCAGGAGCTAAGTAATGACACCAGTCAAACAAACAAATCAATCTCGATTCCCCGTCTGGTTTGAACTGAAACATGTCTGCCGGCAAAGCGGTGCCAGAACCGGCATTGTCCATACACCGCATGGCTCGTTTGAAACACCTTCCTTTATGCCGGTCGGCACCCAGGCAACCGTTAAAGGGATGTCTCCCGAGGAGATCAAAGGAATGGGAGCCGGCATGATCCTTGCGAATACCTATCATCTGTGGATGCGTCCGGGATCAGATATTGTCCGTGAAGCAGGCGGCCTGCATACGTTCATGAACTGGGATCGCGGAATTCTGACAGACAGCGGTGGGTTTCAGGTGTTTAGTCTCAGTGACCTGCGTCATATCACTGAAGACGGCGTTGGTTTTAAATCGCACATCGACGGATCATCCCATGTGCTGACGCCGGAGAAGTCCATTCAGGTGCAGAACGATCTGGGTGCTGATGTCATCATGGCTTTTGACGAATGCACACCGTGGCCGGCGGAGCATGATTACGCCAAACAGTCCCTGCAGCGAACACTGCGCTGGCTTGAACGGTGCATGAAGACCCATCAACGATCGCATGACCAAGCGCTTTTTGGCATTGTTCAGGGCGGCACTCATGAAGATCTTCGCAAGATCAGCGCCCGCGAAACCTGTTCAATGGATCTGCCGGGCTACGCAATCGGCGGGTTGAGTGTTGGTGAACCGGCTGAGCTGATGGTTGAGATGCTGGAAGCAACTGTTCCGATTCTACCAGCTGACCGCCCGCGTTATTTGATGGGTGTCGGCTCTCCTGATTATCTAATCGAAGGCAGTCTACGCGGCATTGACCTGTTTGATTGTGTCCTGCCAACGCGAATCGGACGCAATGGCACCGCACTGACATCGCAAGGTCGGATCATTATCCGGGATGCAGCCTATGCGCGTGATTTTGGTCCGCTGGACGCGGATTGTGACTGTTATGTCTGTCAAAACTATTCACGAGCGTATATCCGACATTTGATCAAGGCAAAAGAAATGTTCGGTCTGCGGTTGACATCCTGGCACAATTTGCATTTTCTCAGTCATCTGATGCAGCAGATCCGTGATGCGATCAGCCAGGATGAGCTGCTATCATTCCGTGAATCCTTTTATGACCGCTTTGGCTATGTCAAAGCAGGGCAGCTGAAAAAGAAATAGGAGCGACGCAGTCAGCGGACTGAGGACTAAACGTTCGAGATCTTGCGGGATAAACGCAATTAATGATATGATACGATAAACTGAAATAATGTGCGTATGTAGCGCCATTGGGAGGAACTAAATATGATTTTTACTGTTGCATTGACTGAAGCGGGACCCGGCGGGATTGAGCAAATCCTCAGTTTAATTGTACCGCTTGCTCTGATGTTCGGACTGATGTATCTGCTTTTGATCCGTCCACAGCGGAAAAAAGAGAAGAAGCTGCGCGAGCAGATTGACGCGATGGTCGTCGGAGATCAGGTCATCACCATCGGCGGGATTGTCGGAAAAATCGTCAACATCAAAGATGATGAAATCACAATCTCCACCAGCGTGGCCAATACACTCGTTACCTTTAAGAAGAGTTCAATCAACACAGTTGTCAAACCTGTGTCTGAATAATCATTGAGCTTCAGGAGGAAAAACCGATGAAACACATTGTAACCCTGCAGCAGCCATGCAATTTAAAACCGGCATCCGGTCACGCTTGCAGTGAGTGCCAGACTTCGTGCCAGTCAGCCTGCAAAACCAGCTGTACAGTAGCCAACCAGAAGTGTGAGGCGAAGTAATCCGGACTGATCGATCACTTACGTTCGATCATCCTTCCGTGTACCAATTTTTAAATAGTGGAAAGCGGCAGCTTTTCACTATTTTTGTGAGATGAAAGGATCCAGGGTGTTACATCTATTCAAAATTCAGGAAGACAGGCTTGCTTTTGATACAGAAAGTCAATCGCTGCATCTGCTCGACGAAACGTCCTGGCAGGTGCTCAGCCGATACCAGGAAAACAACGGGAAACGTCCCTCTCAGGCTGTTCTCAGACAACTGCAGGAACACTTTGGTCCGGACACAATCACGTGTGCCGAAGAGGTTGACCAGTTAATTGCCAAAGGTATTCTCTTTACGCCTGCCGAGCAAGTTCCAAAATCTGCTTTGTATCCAGATGGTCCCAAGATTAAATCGATGTGCCTGCATCTTTGCCACGACTGTAATATGCGTTGTCAATACTGTTTTGCCGGAACAGGTGATTATGGCAGCGGACGCCGCTCGATGCTGAATCTCGAGACAGGCCGGAAGGCCGTTGATTTTCTGATTGAAGCATCTGGAGACCGTCATAACCTTGACATTGATTTCTTCGGCGGTGAGCCGCTCCTGAACTGGCCGGTCGTGGTCGAGTTGACAGAATACTGCGAAAAGCGTGGTCGCGAAACCGGGAAATCGATTCGTCTGACCATCACGACCAATGCATTGAAACTCGATCGTGAGAAAACAGATTTCATTAACAAGCACTTTAAAAATTGTGTGCTCAGTATTGACGGAAGACCATCAGTTCATGATCGGATGAGGCCGGATGCTGCCAAACGGGGCACTTACGATCGTGTAGCAAAAAACATCCGCTCGTTTGTCGAACTGCGCGGAGATCTTGAGTACTATCTGCGGGGAACGTACACACGCTACAATCTTGATTTTGATCAGGATGTCATGCAGCTGGCCCAGCTTGGCCGAAACGTATCCATTGAACCGGTTGTTGCACCGGACGGTGTCGGCTATGAGATCAGACCGGAAGACATTCCGACGCTTGAACGTTCCTATGAACGGCTTGCTGTTATGCTGTTTGATGCGTGGACAAAAGGTAAGCCGGTCAACTTTTTTCATTTCAATATCGATCTGGAAGGCGGACCTTGTCTGTACAAACGCCTGAAAGGCTGCGGTGTCGGAACAGAATACTGTGCGGTCACACCGGATGGAGACATCTATCCCTGCCATCAATTTGTGGGTATCGAATCGTTCAAAATGGGTAATGTCAACGATGATCCTGTTGAACTGAATCCGTCTGTCCAGGGATTATTTTCAGATCTGCTTGTGCCCGAAAAGCCCGACTGCCTGTCCTGCTGGGCGCGGTATTTCTGTAGCGGCGGATGTGCCGCCAATGCCTGGTTTGCCAGCGGATCGCTTCAGGGTACCTACGAGACAGGCTGCCGGCTGGAACAGAAACGGCTGGAATGCGCGCTTTGGCTGCAGGCTAAAAAGATTCAGTTTGAAATGAATCGGGCAGAGTGATCACTCAATTTGTTTTGAAAAGGAGGCTGTCATGCTGACTATGAAAGATATCCTCAAGAATGAGGAAGTCAAGCATTTGCTCCAGGCATCTGCACTACAGATGAAAACGCTCGGATATACCGAACATTCATTTAGACACTGTCGTCTGGTCTCCAATAAATGCGGTGAAATCCTGTCTGCGCTAAACTATCCGGAGCGGCTGGTTGAGATGGGCCGGATCGCCGGATATCTGCATGATATAGGCAATGCTCTGAGTCGTAAAAGCCATGAACAGACCGGTGCTGTACTGGCGTACGATTTTCTCAGGCGTTACGAGATGCCATCTGACGAGGCGATCGCTATCATGATGGCGATTGCCAATCATGACGAGGAAGTCGGTATACCGGTCAATGCCATTGCTGCTGCCCTGATCCTGTCTGACAAGGCAGATGTTCATCGCTCGCGCGTGACCAACCGGAACAGGGATCAGTTTGATATTCACGACCGGGTTAATTATGCGGTTACTGAATCAACGCTGACGATAGACGCAGAGAAGAAGACCGCTACCTTGAACCTTACCATTGATACAGAAATCAGTGCTGTTATGGAGTATTTTGAAATTTTCCTGATTCGTATGAAAATGTGCCGTAACGCGGCGCAGTTTCTCATTCTAGGTTTTGAACTGCTGATCAATCAGACACGCCTTTTATAAACCATTCATCTGAAAAAGAGGATTTTCGTTTTGGTTGTCGTATTAATAAACGAAGAGGTTTTGACATGCCAGACAGTATCATGTCTGAAAGATGATGGAAAGAGGTAGGTTAGATCGCCAGCTTAATACCTGAATCAGTGATAGAAGATGTAAAAGCTCAGAATGAGCTGGTTTCGGTTGTTGAACAATATGTCCGTCTCGACAAACGGAGCAGCAGCAATTTATTTGGGCTGTGTCCTTTCCATGCCGAAAAAACGCCGTCGTTCAGTGTGTCGCCGACTAAACAGATTTATTATTGCTTTGGCTGTCACAAAGGTGGCGATGTGATTCATTTTATTATGGATATCGAGAAAATGAGCTACCCGGATGCCATTCGCTACCTGGCAGAAAGAGCCGGTATCCAGATTCCCGAACCAGATGACATTGAATGGCAGGCCAGGCAAGAGCGGCGAAAGCGCCTCCAGATGATCTGTCTAGAAGCCGCCAGACAGTTTTACCGCAATCTGATCAGTCCACACGGTGAACGGATCCGTATCTATTTGCAGAATCGAGGATTGCACACATCAACCAGTACGCGATTTGGTCTTGGTTTTGCACTCGATGAGTGGGATGGACTGCTGAATCATTTGAAAGGTTTGGGCTATACGGATGAAGAGGAACTGCTGCAATCCGGATTGTTCAAGCGCGGTAAGAATGAACACCTCTATGATTTATTCAGAAACCGGCTGATGTTCCCGATTTTTGATGCAATGGGCCGGATTATCGCGTTTGGCGGACGTGTTATCGACGATAGCATGCCCAAATACATCAACTCGCCTGAAACACCGATCTATTCTAAAGGACGTCACTTGTATGCGTTGAACCTGGCAAAAAGCAGCAAGCAAAATCACCTGCTTATCGTTGAAGGATACATGGATGCTATAGCCCTTCATCAGGCAGGAATCCGCCAGACGGTCGCTTCGCTGGGAACGGCGTTGACTGAGAACCAGGCACAGCTGCTGCGTAAATATACTGAACAGGTCATCATTGCCTATGATGCTGATGCTGCCGGTCAGGCGGCTACATTGCGCAGCCTTGATGTTCTGGCCAAAAAAGGCTTGAAGGTGTCTGTCCTGCAGGTTCCTGACGGCCAGGATCCGGATTCCTACATTCGGGATTATGGACCGGAACGGTTTCATGCCCTGATGGACCGCTCTCTGCCGCTGCTGGACTATAAACTGTTTTCAGCAAAGAAGGAGAGCACAATCAATGGCGAGCTCGATCCGATCATCTATCAGGAGCAAGCATGTGCCATCCTTGCGCGTGAGCAGAATGCGATTGTCCGTGAATTATATGCCAATCAGCTTGCTGAAGAACTGCAGGCTTCACCTGAATCTGTTCTGATCGAGATTGACCGCCGTCGCAACAAAGGATCTGATGAAACAGCGCGACACCACGAAGCGGTACAGCAAGAAAAAACGACAATCCGGACACAACCGGACTCGGCTGTCACCCGCGAGGAATTATATCTCCTCGGTTTGATCGCGACTGAACCGTCGCTGGTCCAGACGATTGATATCAGTCCGGAAGATTTTTCCAAAGGACCGGTTCAGAATCTGGCGGCAGAGATGCTGAAGCGGGCAAACAGCGGTGATCTGACGCCGTCTATGCTGATCGACCTGTGTGAAGGACAGACCATACAGGAAAAACCGCTCCCTGATCTAATGGCCCGTGTCTGTATGCGGCTTGAAGATCTTTTTGGCCAGCAGGATCTCGAAAAAGCGGCCGAGGAACAATTGTGGAAGCAAAGGAAGAAAAAACTTCGCTGCAGACTAGATGAGATTCGTTGTGATCTGGGCACAGTAGATAATCCGGAACAACAAACCTGCCTGAAAAATGAACTGCTCGAGGTCACGAGACAATTAACACGCCTCAAGCAGAAAATGGGTCCGGAACCTGAGGAAAAGGAATCAAAAACGTAAAAACGTGTAAAGATATAGGAGGATAAACACAGATGGCTGAAGAAAGTAAACACGGTTTGCTCGGTGAACTGATCAACAAGGCGCGTGCAAACCAGAACAAAATATCTTATAAGGATATCATGTCAGCAATTGAAGCATCAGATATTGATCTGGAGCAGGCTGAGAAAATCCTGGACCGCCTGGAGTCGATGGATATTGAGGTGATTGCGGATGCGACGACTGAAGAAGAGGTCGCGGTTGAGGAAGACTCGGATATCAATAACATCGATGGCATAGGTGTTGACGATCCGGTTCGCATGTATTTAAAGGAAATCGGAAAAGTTGACCTGCTGACGGCCGATCAGGAAAAAGAACTGGCCCAGCGCATGCTGGATGGTGATGAAGACGCAAAAAATATGCTCTGCGAGGCCAATCTGCGACTGGTCGTCAGTATCGCGAAGAGGTATGTCGGACGTGGTATGCAATTCCTCGATCTGATCCAGGAAGGCAATCTCGGCTTAATCAAGGCTGTTGACAAGTTTGATCACACAAAGGGGTTTAAGTTCAGCACATACGCGACCTGGTGGATTCGACAGGCGATCACGCGCGCAATCGCTGATCAGGCGCGGACAATCCGTATTCCGGTTCACATGGTTGAAACGATCAATAAACTGATTCGCGTGCAGCGACAGCTTATTCAGGAACTCGGCAGAGAACCTGAGGCTGAGGAGCTGGCGCAGGAGATGGGCATGACGGTTGAAAAGGTGCGGGAAATTATGAAAATCTCCCAGGAACCTGTTTCGCTGGAAAAACCGATCGGCGAAGAAGAGGATAGCCATCTGGGCGACTTTATACCGGATGATGATGCACCATCACCAGCTGATCAGGCGGCTTTCACGCTATTGAAAGAACAGCTGCTCGATGTCTTAAAGGGACTGACACCGCGAGAAGAAAAAGTGTTGCGGCTGCGTTTCGGGCTTGATGATGGCCGGACGCGAACTCTGGAAGAAGTCGGCAAGGAATTTAATGTTACGAGAGAACGGATCCGGCAAATTGAGGCCAAAGCGCTTCGAAAAATGCGCCATCCCAGCCGGAGTAAAAAACTGAAGGATTACCTGGACTGATTCGATGATGGCTGAGACATCAGTGATCAGGCTGTCAGCGCGACTTCAGGCAGCCGCAGCGCTCATCCCGCAGTGCTCGACGCTTTTTGATATCGGCACGGATCATGCGTACTTACCGATCTACTGTATCCAGACGAATCGCTGTCAGCATGCTGTCGCGTCGGATCGACGAGAAGGTCCGCTGCGACGAGCGACAGAGCATATAAAGCGTTATCAACTGGTAGAATTGATTACAACCCGGCTGGCTGATGGTTTAAGCGGGTTGAATCCGCAGGCAGATGATACAGTCGTTATTTGCGGACTTGGCGGTGTTGAAATGCAGCGGATTCTGTCAGCTGGCGGCCCGGTTTCGGGAACGCTCATTTTACAGCCGCAGAAAGATATCCGGCTTCTCCGCCACTGGCTGGCTGATCATGGATATGTGTTTGAATCGGAATATCTGGCAGAGGATCGAAATCGATATTATCCAGTTATGCGCGTTCGTCATGACGGGAAGCAGCATCAACTGACAGAACTGGAAGCGCAGGTTGGTCCCTGTCTGATAAGAACACATACACCAGCTCTGCGTTGCTATATCAGTCGGGAACTGGGTAAGCTGAACAAGCAGCTGACTGGTACCCCTGAGCTTGGCCCGTTGATTGATTTACTGAACCAGCTCATGGAGGACAATGAATATGTATCATGAACGCAGGGGAGAGAGCCGTGAAAACGGACAAACGGTGTCTAGGGTCGTAGCTGCGATGGAACAGATTGCACCGACCGACCTCGCGGAGTCATGGGATCCGATTGGACTGAAAATCGGTTCGCTGAAGCAAGGGGTCGGGTCGGTGCTGATCGCGCTGGATCTGACATCTGATGTGCTGAAACTTGCCGGGCAAATGGATCGCCCGATGATCGTCACGCATCATCCTCCGATATTCGATCCGATGACGGAACTGCGAACGGATCATCCGCCCCAGGCTCTGCTGATCAGGGCTGCGGCCTCCGGCTTCAGCGTTTACTCGGCACATACCAATCTGGATATAACACCCGGCGGAGTTGCTGACAGTCTGGTGGGAAGAATCCGGATTGCGCTGTGCCAGTCAAATCCTGTTACAGGTAACCAGCCTGTTGCTGTCTATGGCAGGACACTTAAATTAGATCAGCCGGAACGACTATCGGTCGTCTGTGATCAAATCGTTTGTGAATTGCAGGGGCCTGGTGTCTGTTTGAATGATGATCAGGACAAAATGGTCGAAAGGATCGCAGTTTTCCCGGGATCCTTCCATGAAGATGCCCTGATGGAACTTTTAGCTCGTCAGGTGGACACTGTAATCTGCGGCGAGTTCAAATACAACACGGGACTGGCTTTGAGAACAGCCGGTATGACACTTGTTTCTGTCGGACACGACGTTTCTGAACGCGTGGTTCTTGAACCGCTTTCC
>JAAYBY010000019.1 GCA_012729935.1 Clostridiaceae bacterium
GACCGGAAGACGTATTCCGCTCTGGATCAGAACATAAAGGAATAGATTATTTAATCCCTGAAAGACCACGGCCGCTGGGATACCGATTGTGACGGCCAGAAACAAACTGCCAGGTGCAGCTCTGCGTCCGACAACCATTTCAGCCGGGAAGCGGCTGACCAGAAGTATGACTGCTGCCGGCAGGAAAATGAATGCACCTTGCATGATCAGCGTTCTGATAACCCAAGACTGCAAGTTGGCGTAGCCCATTCGTTCGGCCAGTGCCGGCCAGGCCCGCATCATCAGGATAATCGCCAGATTGGCTCCTGAATGGATCAGCAGCAGCGTACCGGCAATACCATTCTGCGGTTGCGCCTCTGGCTCATGAATGCCTTCGATGCCGGTCGGTGTTCGAATAAGCGGCTTGTTCGTATCTTTTTTCTTTTTTCTTATCATATCGGTCATATCAGCAGCGTGAGATACGCTTGCCACCATTGCTGGACAAAAGAACTTGCCACCAGCAATAGAAATGTTGCCATGACAATATAGGGGCCAAAAGCCAGTTCGGGATCACGATCTGGCTGAATACGGCGGCGAATCAGCAGAGGGACTGCGACGACAGCAGCCAGCAAAAAAGACAGGCAAAGCAGAAAAGCCAGATTTGGCCAATCAACAAGAAAGGCACAGACTGCCAACAGCTTGACGTCTCCCATCCCCATCGCATCGCGATGCAGCCATTTTGCTGCAAGCCAGCCACAGACCCACAGAAAAACACCGGCTGCAAGCGCTGCCAGGAGTCGTGACGGAAGACCGGGCAGCCAGCGTGCAGGATTCTTTATACTGTCAGAAACCCAAAGCAGCAAACCCGCGGGGATTAACGCCAGAACCAGCTGATCCGGAATGATACGTGCTCGAAAATCGGAGATCGCGATCAACAACAGCGGCTGTGCTGCGTAGAGAATGACGGGGAGGCTGATGACAGGGCCAATCAGATGTGCGCTGGCGAAAAAAATCAAACCATCCACCAGCATGATCAGCAGCATACCCGGAAAGACCGTCAGGCCATCTCTGGCCCTTTGAGCTTCCGTTAAGTCTTCCTCCCCATAATCTGCCAGCCAGCTGATTGGCATGTGGCGAAAAAGCAAGGCGATCAAGGCACCAATCAGAAGTCCAATCGGGATAAAAAAGTAGGTCATTCGCCGGAAAGCCCCCTAACTTAAGTCATTTCAATTGTACCGTTGCCTGACAGCGTATGCAACAAATCCTTCGGTTTGGATTTATTGACCTCTGTGTGTATTATGATTATACTGATCCCTTAGAATAATCGCTATTTAATGAGGCAACCAAATGATTGAAAAAGATGTATTAAAACAAAAACTAATCTGTTTGATTCAGGCTGAAACGGCACAGACACCCGATTGTGCATCAGCGATAGATTTCTGGCGGGCATTATCTCGTGCTGTCATGGAATTGCTGACTGAGCGCTGGCAGAGTACCCAATTGCATTACAAGAAGGGAAGACAAGCCCATTATTTTTCAGCTGAGTTTCTTGAAGGGCGCTCTTTGTTAAATAACCTGATAAATCTTGATTTGTATGATATTGCTCAAGAGACTGTTCAGGAACTAGGTCATTCTTTATCCGAACTTGAGGAGTCGGAAGCAGATCCCGGTCTTGGCAATGGCGGATTAGGACGACTGGCTGCCTGTTTTCTTGATTCTGCTGCCACGCAGAATCTTCCTGTTCGCGGCTACGGAATCCTCTACCGATACGGTTTGTTCAGACAGGCGATTGAAAACGGATTTCAGAAAGAGTATCCGGACGCCTGGATGGAAGAACCCTATCCGTTTATTGTGCGACGGAATCAGGATAAAGTTCGTGTCCATTTTCAGGATCTCGATGTCATCGCTGTACCATACGATCTGCCGGTGACTGGATACCAGACTGAGAATATAAATACGCTGCGTCTCTGGAAAGCGGAGCCGGCAGAGGAGTTCGACTTTAATCTGTTCAATTCGCAACGGTTTGATGATGCCGTTACTCAGCGGAATCGCGTTGAAGACATTTGTCGTGTCCTGTATCCGAATGACTCCTCTTATGATGGCAAGGTGCTTCGAGTCCGTCAGCAGTATTTCTTTGTCAGTGCTTCGCTGCAAACGATTATTTCGGATTATATCGCACAGCATGGTGAAGATCTAACCCGTTTCGGCCAGTTTAACCACATACAGCTGAACGACACACACCCGGTACTTGCCATCCCTGAACTGATGCGATTACTGATGGATGAACATAACCTCAGCTGGCAGACAGCATGGTCGGTTACTCAGACTGTTTTTGCCTATACAAATCACACCATTATGGCTGAAGCGCTTGAAAAATGGGATATCGGAATATTCCAGTATCTGTTTCCGCGCGTTTTCCAGATAATTGAACAGATTGATGCCCAATTTCGCAGAGAACGGTATGAGCAGGGATTGCATGATGATCAAATCAGAGTGCTTGCCCCGTTAGGTGACGGAAAAGTTCATATGGCTCATCTGGCAATCTATGGCAGCCATTCAGTTAATGGTGTGGCTGCTGTTCACACTGACATCTTGAAGACACAGGCGCTGAAAGGATTTTATCAGGTATGGCCGGAGCGCTTTAACAATAAGACCAATGGCGTCACACCGCGTCGTTGGATTCAGGTCTGCAATCCGGAACTGGCTGAATTGCTGACCAGTCGACTGGGGAGCAACCAGTGGCTGACTGATCTGGAACGACTGGCTGAACTGAAACCACTGGCTCAGGACAAATCTGTTCTCCGTCAGTTGTTGGCGATCAAACGAAATAACAAGCAGAAACTGGCAGACTTTGTGCAGGTGTCGGAGCAGTTGACCCTGAATCCGGATGCGTTGTTCGATGTCCAAATTAAGCGTCTGCACGAATACAAACGTCAGCTGATGAATGCACTGCTGATTCTGGATGATTATTTTACGATTAAAGAGCACCCGGAACAGGCGATTGTGCCGTGCACCTACTTCTTTGGTGCAAAAGCAGCGCCGGGTTATTTCAAGGCGAAGGCGATCATCAAGTTTATCAATGAGGTCGCCTGCCTGGTTAATAATGACCCGGATGTCAACCAATGGATCAAAGTCGTTTTCCTGCAGAACTATAATATTTCGAAAGCAGAAAAACTATTTCCTGCAGCTGATTTGTCTGAACAGATATCGACTGTCGGTATGGAAGCATCTGGGACAGGCAATATGAAGTTCATGATGAACGGAGCCTTAACGATCGGTACGTGTGATGGTGCCAACGTTGAAATTGCAGAAGCGGCGGGTCGTGAAAACTGCTATCTGTTCGGCTGTCAGGTCGAACATTTCGTGCCGACAAAAGCGTATTATAACCCGCAATGGCAATATGAACAGGTCCCGGGATTGAAACGTTGTGTGGATACACTGATCAACGGTACACTCAGTGACATGGGAACAGGCATGTTCAGGGAGCTTTACAATGGCCTGATTTACGGATCCAGCTGGGAACCGGCAGACCCGTATTATGTTCTGGGCGATTTTGATGAGTACCGCAGGACACGCCGACAGGCCCAGAAAGACTATACTGATCCGCTTGCATGGGCCGCCAGGTGCTGGATTAACATAACAAGCAGCGGCCGCTTTAGTTCGGATCGGACAATCAATGATTATGGCAGAGAGATCTGGGATGTCGATCCCAGACCGATTCGCTGATAACGATCGGCTATAGAGGGGGCAAGAACAGGTCAATGAGTGCGATTTCCGGCAGCGATCGCAAACGGATCGGGATGACAACACAGCCGAGTCCACGAGTCAGGTAACCTGTCATATCGTGCCATTCAACTGGTCCCCGGTAAAAACCGAGACTGGGTGCACGTTCACGTCGAAGTAAACGGAATTCAAGACGGAAGGGCATGTATATCTGCCCGCCGTGGAAATGACCTGCAAAAAACCATTTGATCTGGCCTGGCGGGACGAGCAGAACATGGTCAGGATTGTGCGTCAGAAGCAGACGCCTGTCAGCTGGTATCTGTTCCAGATCCACTTTTTTGAAGGATTCAATCGGATCAGGCTGATTTTTTGACGGATCATCCAACCCGATGATCAAAAATGTCTCACCGCGGCAGGGAAAAACGAAACTGTCATTTTGCAGAACTGTGAACCCGGCCTGCCGCATTCGGGCGATGCTTTCTGTCGTGTCATGATTTCCCGGAACAGCCACGATCGGAATCTGCGTTCCGCCGACCCACTCATTTATACGTGACAGTAAATCAATGGCGGATGAAACAAAGGCCGTATGTGCGGATAAATCTCCGCCGAACAAAATGATGTCCGGATTCAGGTTTTTGACAGCTGCAAAAATTTTTGATGGTTTTATTTTGAGTTTGTCCTGGTGCAGATCACTCAGGAACAAGATCTTCAGTGTCGGCTCAGTCTTTTGATTTGCTGCCGCTTCGTATGTTTTTCCGAAAAAACGTTGTCTGGTCACTCGAATCTGTCTGGGTTCCCAAAGCGACCGAATGACGACCAAAATCAGCAGGACACCTGCTGCCAGAGCAATCCCTTGTCCGGGGGTCATAAGAGAATAATGCGGCCAATAGTCCCCATCAGAAGCCGAGCTCGCTCAGAAACGAGACAGCTTCATCAAACCAGCCGCGGATTTCCGGGATGTCTTCTGCCAGTCCCAGACCGTGTATGCCGCGAGGATAGATGTGGCAGGCAAATGGCACTTGCTTGGCCGAAAGTGCTGAAGCCATCAAAAGGCTGTTTTCAACCGGTACGACATCATCATCTGCTGTATGCCAGAGATAAGTCGGCGGTGTTCGTCTGTCGACTCTGTTTTCAATAGAAAGATCACTGGCAAGCGCTGTCTGAGCGGACTCGCCAAGCAGATTCAGACGTGAACCCAGGTGGCCCATTTTTCCAAATGTGATAACCGGGTAGCATAAAATCATAGCATCAGGTCTGCAGGATTCGTGATCCCACATCGTTCCGGCTGATGCTGCAAGGTGTCCGCCAGCTGAAAAACCCATTACACCGATGCGATCCGATCTCGAATTGTTGTGTTCAGTTCTCTGCCGGGCAAGATGAATGGCGCGTTTGACGTCCTGATAAGGCGAGGGATGTAAGTCCGGGTGAACGCGGTAATCAAGAACATATGCATTCAATCCGCAGGCATTAAGCTTTTCAGCCACAGGACTGCCCTCATAGGGCGTCTTGGCTTCATATCCGCCACCGGGGCAGACAATCACTGTACCGCGGTTCTCCGGACGATCTGCCGGATACCAGCTTAATGTTGGTATGCAGGAATGAAATGTGCCAATGGCGCTGCCGCTTCCGACATTCTGCTCGGATTCTGACCACAAGGGAATAATCTCTGTTAACATGGTAGTGTCCCTCCTGTTTAGATTCTATCATAAACAGCGCAGGAAACGTCACAGACCTTCATTTCGGTGTAAAGAAATTTTTTCAACTGGCTGTCATGACAGCACATCTGATATGTGAGGTCAAATAACCAGGCAAGAAAAGCAGGCAAACGTGATATACTGTCGATGTCCGGCTATTGATTTATCAACTGATAGGGTTCTGGATTGTAGGGTCAGATGAAAAACAGTGTTGTATTGAATGCATATGTAATGGTTGCTGGCTGTCATTTTGAAATTGCTATTGACAGGAGTTATTTTTATCCAAAACCAACGTCAGCCTCTTTGCACAGCCATGCTGATTTTGAGGTTCATCTTGTTAAGCAGGGTCGGTATGTGCTCGGGTTTCATGATAATTACATGAGTTTGAGTCAAGGTAGTTTATGTGTGATACCGCCTAATACCTATCATTCAAATGTCAGCGCCATTGAAGACTGCTCAGAAAAATACTGCTTCAGATTTAATATCGGCAGTTGTGATAACCCGCAGAATGAGATTCAGAAGAAGATCAGATATATTGATTCGCCGGTCCTGTTTCATGATTGCAAAAGAGAAGAAAACCTGGCCCGTGAGATATTCCGTGAGCACCAGGCGCATCTGTTTGATTCCGATCGGTGCATCCATCATTTGCTCTATTTGTTCATGCTTTATCTGATCAGAAGACTGACCGGTCTGACGCCTGATGCAACCGCTGCTGATCAGCTTTCGTTGTCCGAAAACCGGACAACCGTCATTGACGCTTTCTTTGCATTCCATTATATGGACAACATTCATGCGGATGATCTCGCACGAACAATGAATTTGAGTACCCGTCAGTTAAATAGAGTCCTTCAGAAACATTACGGGATGACATTTAAACAAAAACTGATCGATATGCGGTTAGCGGCAGCCAAAGATCAGCTGCGTGACTCAGAGAAGAGTATACAGGACATTTCATTATCTGTCGGCTACAAGGATATCGAGTATTTCTGTTCGATATTTACTGCCAGTACCGGACTCACGCCCGCAAAATACCGTAAAGAGCGTATCATTAATACTGGAAATTCTTAACCGCCTGATAGACTGCAAGCAAATTCTCAACCGGCGTGTCACCCTGAACCTGATGAGACGGTGATACGATGTATCCTCCGTTTCCGCCTAGAATGGACATGATACGAGTTGTCTCTTCGAATATCTGATCGGGTGAAGCGTGTGGCAGCAAATCCACTTCGTCGATGGCACCGTGAAACGATATCTTGTCACCAAAGTGCGTGAACAGGCTTTCAGGTTCCATGCCTTTTGCTCCGACTTGAATCGGATCCAGCAGGTCAACACCTATTTCAGCGAGATCGTCAATCACCTGAGCGACGGAACCACACGAATGATAGAATGTTCCCAGTCCCATCTCCTTGAACGGCTTGATCAGACCAGCCGTATGTGGCTTAATCATTTCTCTCCAAAGGGTAGGACTTAGCATCAAATTCTCCTGCCCGCCGATATCGCCGCCCGAGCCGATAATGTCTATCTCACCATCAGCTGCATCAAGAACCCGAACAGCCCGCCCATAATAGTATTCTCTGACTTTGGAGCAAATAGCGGTCACAATTTCCGGATTTTCATACAGATCGGTCAGAAACTGCTCCATACCCCTTAAATACCATGGTGTTTCAAACGCTCCACCTGCAAAAAACATGATCGCCCGGTCATCCGTCTTTTTGTGAACCTTAATATTGTCTTTGATTTTTGAATAATCCCACCAGTCAAGACTGGGCCAGTCGTAAGCGTAGATCTCGTCGACAGAAGAAGCTTCTGCCAGCGGATGATAAGCAATCTCATAATACGTGTTGTACTCATTTTTGGCAGCTTTCATTCCGATGCCCCAGAAATCAGTTCCTTCACTGGACAATGTCGCTGCCGACCGCTCTTTCGGACCGATGAACGGTATGCTGACCCACCTGAGATCAATATCCAGCCTGTCAAGCACATCGACTGGTGTGCTGACATCAAAGTGGTGGATCAATGATTCCCAGACTTCAGGTGTGCAGCGCAGCGATGTCGCTGGCCGGTCGGCTTTCTTTCGATTCAGAACATGATGGACGCGATCTTTACTGGTCATCTTACTCACTCCTCCGTTTGTCACTGCTTGTGTGCATCGTAAAAATTCAGCCTGGCACCGTCTATTATTCTACCTGAACAGGCCTGTCTGTTATACGGGGAAACAAGACATCTTTAGACAGCGGTATGTCTGAATGATCATGCACCGGATCGTTGAATCGAACATCTGACAACAACAAATTGTCCGCTCGAAAAAATCATCACAGTAAAAATGGCTGAGTTGTCATTCCTGAGAAGAATCGGTTAGAATAAGAGCTGGGTTATACAATTGATACAGGTGTTCATAAACAGCTGTTTTGTTAACGGGCAGCCTGACAAGCCATACGTATGAGTCGTTATAGCAGGACGACTCAGAATTAGATGTTGAGGTGTTTCATGAAAAGCCATAGCCGCGCATGGGTACTGTTTGCTCTACTGGTTCTGATCTGGCAGACATTGCCGGGTGGTCCATTTAAATATTTTGCGGATATGGTTCGAGAAGGTGCCGGCAGGTCTGCTGAATGGCTGATAGCCAGTCAAGCCTGGCAGGCTGTTTTTGTTTATCTGGTTATTGCGATCATCTTGATTCTGCTGTTGGTCGTTGGCCGCCATAAAAATCAGTTGTACATTGCAGGAATCTGTTCATTGGCCACGCTGGTTCATCACCTGCTGTTGTGCATCCGGACCGGTCAGATCTACCCGGTATCACTGGCGATTGCCATCGGACTGGCTCTGGCATTGTTTTTTCTGATTGTCCGGGCGAAGAGTCCGGCTCTTTGGCTGTCTGACGCTTATGTTGTGTCGCTTTCCGTCTGGATGTTTCGCGAAGGTGTTCTGGCACCGGTTACCCGTCTTTTGTCAATGAATCAAAGTCCGGCAATTGAATGGTTGGGGTTGCCGGAACAATCGCTGGTCCGGAACTTGTCTGGTGTCTGGGGACTCCCGCTGATCGTGTGGCTGCTCATACCACTCGCAGGATCCATTCTGCCCCTCGTCTTTCTTTCGCAAGGCAGGAGCAGAGGATAGAGATCTCAACCAGCAACAAGCGGAGGAATCGGATGATGGATAGTCGGCAACAGGAAATGCCAATTCCAGATGATATCAGACGGCGTGCAGAAACACTGCGTGAGCAGATCAATTACCACAGCCATCTGTACTATGAATTGAATCAGAATGAAATCAGCGATGGTGCATTCGATGAGATGATGCGGGAACTCCGATCACTGGAAGAACTCTGGCCTCAGATTCGGACAGAAGATTCACCAACAGTTCGTGTTGGTGGTAGGCCGGATCGTACATTCCGTGAAGTCCGGCATCGAGTCCCCATGCTGAGCCTTCAGGATGTTTTTTCTGAAGCTGATCTGCGGCTGTTTGTTCGTCGCATGCAAGGTGAAATCGAAAATCCGGCATTTGTTGTCGAGCAGAAGATAGACGGACTGTCTGTCTCGCTGCGATATGAGAACGGTCTGTTTGTACAGGCGCTTACCCGTGGCGACGGATCTGTTGGTGAGGACGTCACCCATAATGTTCGCATGATTCAGGCTGTCCCGGCTGTACTTGCTGAGAAGATATCCGAACTGGAAATCCGCGGTGAGGTGTTTATGTCCTTCGAGGCATTTAATGCTGTTAATGAACAGCAGGAGATCAATGGAGGAAAGCAATTTGCCAACCCGAGAAATTGTGCTGCCGGAACACTTCGACAGCTGAATCCGTCTGTTGTTGCCGAACGTGGCTTGTCGCTGTATGTTTTCAACATTCAATCTGTCAGCGGACATGTGTTCGTATCTCATGCAGAAAGCCTGCAGTGGCTGGAAAAACAAGGATTCGCTGTTATTCCGGATTTTCAGGTCTGTCACGCTGAAGATGATGTCTGGGAAGCCATCGAATCGATCGGCTCCAAACGTTTTTCTCTGCCTTACGGGATTGACGGTGCTGTTGTTAAACTGGATCAGCTTGAAGATCGCGAACGCCTCGGTTCGACCAGTAAGGTGCCCCGCTGGGCTGTGGCCTACAAATATCCGCCCGAACAAAAAGAAACAAAACTGATTGATATATCGGTTCAGGTCGGGCGAACCGGCAGATTGACACCGATGGCTATTCTTGAACCGGTTCTTATTGCCGGAACAACAGTCAGTCGCGCCACGCTGCATAATCAGGACTTCATCGACCAGCTGGATGTCCGGATCGGCGATCGTGTGCTGATCCAGAAGGCAGGAGATATCATACCGGCCGTTATTTCGGTTGATAAGAACGCCCGTGGTCAATCGGTGCCGCGGTTCAGGCTGCCTGATCATTGTCCGGTCTGCCACGCACCGACTGAACGCGATCCGGATGGTGCTGATGTTCGCTGTACCGGTGTCGACTGTCCTGCGCAGCTATCAAGACGCCTGATTTATTTTGCCTCAAAAGAAGCGATGAATATCGACGGGCTTGGACCGGCTACGGTTGAACAACTCATGGAAGCCGGCTATCTGGTACATTTAACGGATTTATATACGTTGCATCAGCATAGGGATGAGCTGATAAACAGCGGTTTGATCGGCAAAGAGAAGACGGTCGATAAACTGCTCGATGCGATTGACCGATCTCGAGAAAATCCGCTCGAACGGCTGATCACCGGCTTCGGCATCCGCAACATCGGCAGGCAGGCGGCGCGATCACTGGTCAGAGTATTTAAAGATATTGATCAGCTGGCGGCAGCTGATATTGAATCACTGACAGCCATACCGGATATTGGACCGGTCAGCGCAGAGGCCGTTGTTACATTCTTCAGACAGGATCAAACGGTCGATGTGCTGGAAAAACTTCGCATTGCTGGTGTCAATCTGTCCGCGGGTTCTGATGGTCGGATGCTCCCGCTGGCAGGGAAGACCTTTGTGTTGACCGGACAGCTGCCGAACTGGACAAGGGAAGAAGCACGCGAAATGATCGAAAGTGCCGGCGGTAAAGTAGCCGGGTCTGTCTCTCGAAAAACCAGTTATGTCGTCGCCGGAGAAGCAGCAGGCAGCAAACTCAGTCAAGCACAAAGCTTGTCTGTCCCGATTCTGGATGAAGACGGTTTACGCGCTTTGCTTATACAAGGGGATTGATCGGGTGAAACAGGACAAAGCTGATTTTGACAGATTGAAGGAAGTCCGCTGCTGGCTTCTTGATATGGACGGAACCGTCACTTTGGGGGAAACCGCACTGCCGAACGCGTTCGCTTTTTTTGATGCGATTTGTGAGCAGGATTATCTATTCATTACCAACAATTCGTCACACGATAAAAATCATTATGTGCGTCGTTTGAACCGAATCGGCTTTGCAACAGATGCAGCGCAAATCCTGACTTCGACGGACGCCTTGATCGCGTTTCTAAAAAGCAAAAATGAACCGCTTTGCGTTTTCCCGGTTGGCACGCCTTCCTTTGAAGCAGAGTTGTCACAGGGCGGTATTGCCATCACGCATGAGCGTGATCAGCAAATTGATTTTGTCATACTTGCTTTTGACACCACTTTGAATTATCAGAAACTGGATATTGCTTGTGATTACATCCGCAAAGGCACACCTTATCTGGCGACTAATCCTGATCGGGTCTGCCCGCTTCCGGATAACCGGGTTCTGCCGGACTGCGGTGCGCTGATCGCATATATGGAAACCTGCACAGGCAGAAAACCAGTGAGAATCGTCGGTAAGCCGGAAACAGATCTCATTGATCTTGTTTTGGCGGAGGGATCCTATAAGCGTAGTCAGCTGGCGATGGTCGGAGACCGGCTGTACACAGACATTGAGGCGGCAAAACGGGCAGGAATCGTCTCTGTTCTGGTTCTCTCAGGCGAGACGAAGCGGGAAGACCTGACACAGAGTGAACAACCTGATTTTGTTTTTAAAGACATCGGTGAACTGGCGAGTGCTATCCTCCGGATTGGTGATCGTTGAGTACATCGCGCAGCCAGGCAATCCATTTTTTTCGCGTTTCGGGGCTAATGACATGCTCCATTCGGCAGGCATCTTTTTCTGCTGTTTCAGCACTGATGTCAAGGATGTCAGACAAAAATCGCTTGATCATCTGATGACGTTGAAGGACATCTTTGGCGTGCAGCCGACCCTCACTGGTCAGATGAATCAATCCATAGGGTTCCTGATCGATTAATCCAAGCGTTCGCAGAATGTTCATGGCTTTGTTGACACTGGCCCGGGATACGTTTAGATGGCTTGCGATATCGACAGAACGAACAGCGTCGTGCTGTTCCGAGAGTGCGAGGATCGCTTCAAGATAATCCTCGTTGGCGGGTGTAAGGTGTGTTTCAGGTTTCATCATGTTGACTCCCGTCCGGTGCTGGTTTCGGACCGGTCTGTTTTATCTGGCCATAATAATGACAATTCCGACATTGGCTGCCTGGTGCGCATAACGAAGTGTGAGCACAGGACGCGGTGTCAGTACCATGGCAGGCTGATCGGTTTTTATTGGGATAAAACTGTCTGACTAATATCCAGACAGCGGCGGCAATCATCAGAAAAACGACAACATAAGGAGATATCATGACAATAAAGTCGATAATGGACATACATACCATGTAAATTCTGGACATTTTCAAGCCCCTTTCAGAATAACAAAAAACAATGAGGATGTCAGCCAAGTCCAATCAGGCGTCCGGCCTGAAAAATGATGAATGACATCAACCAGGCGATTCCAGTCTGATATCCGACAGCCGCTAATGTCCATTTCCAGCTGTTCATCTCTCTCTTAATAGCACCGAATGCAGCCATACAAGGCATGTAGAGTAATGTAAAAACCATAAACGCGTAGGCTGATAAAGGTGTAAAAACTGATTCGAGCCCACCCCCTGGAAATAAAATCTCCAGCGTTGCTACGACAGACTCTTTGGCGATCAGACCGGTCAGCAAAGCGACTGCTGCCTGCCAGCTGCCAAAGCCGAGTGGTTTCAGGACAGGTACAACAATCCGGCCGATCTGGCCAAACATGCTGCTGGCGCTGTCTGCGACCTGTTTGAGAGAAAATGAGAATGACTGCAGGAACCAGACAACGATGGACATTGCAAAGATGATCGTGCCGGCACGAATCAGAAAATCCTTGACCTTGTCCCACACATGCATGAACAACGATTTGCCGTCAGGAATGCGGTAGGGCGGAAGCTCAATCAAAAACGGGGCATCTTCCCCCTTGAGAACCGTCCGGCTGAGGACAAATGCAGAAAGGATGGCGATGACGATCCCCAATAAATACATTGAGAATGTGACAAGACCTTTCTGGTTGGTAAAAAAGATACCGGCAATAAAGGCATAAATGGGCATCCGCGCGCCGCACGACATAAAGGGTGTGATGATAATTGTCAAACGGCGATCTCGCTCAGAGTCCAGAGTGCGTGCTGCCATAACCGCGGGAACCGTACAGCCAAAACCCATCATCATGGGAATGAAACTGCGGCCGGACAAACCCAGTCTCTGAAAGATTTTGTCGGTGATGAAAGCCGCCCGGGCCATATATCCTGTGTCCTCCAGAACAGACAGGAAAATGAAGAGCAGCGTAATCTGCGGCAGAAACATCAAGATTCCGCCAACACCCTGCAAGATTCCGCCTATCAGGAGAGACTCTATCCAGGCAGGAGCTGCCGCCGCTGTCAGCCAGCTGGTAAACCAGGATGTCACGGTTTCGGAAAAGAAAATGTCCAGCCATTCAGTTAGCCGCCCACCCACGTTTTCATGAAATGTTATCTGGAAAACGGTAAACATGACGATCAGAAATATCGGAATAGACCAGATGCGATGGGTCAGAACACGGTCGATCCGATCTGAGCGGGATAATGCCCCGCGCTGATGACTGTGTTTAAGCACCTGATCATGAATTTCAGCAGCCCTTCGGTACATCGCCTCTGTTTCCTGCTCAGTTTCCGCATCGAACGGGTGAATGACAGCCGGATCGTGAATTCTGGTTGTTTCTGCCGGTTCTGATCCATACTGTGACATGTGTGCACGACAATGTAGATTTAAGTCCCCGCATGCAGATCGGGTACGCCGGCCAAAACGTCTTCGACCACGGCGTCCTCGTCCTGGACAAAAATCGGATCGGCTGACTTGATAAACGGTGTCGATCAGATCATCGATTCCTTCACCTTTCTTGGCTGAAATGGCAACAACCGGAACATTGAGCAATTCGGACAAACGGCGCAGATCAAGCTGGTCACCGTGACTGAGAATTTCGTCCATCATGTTAAGCGCGAGAATCATCGGCCGGCCCAGCTTTTTCAACTGGAGTGTCAAGTATAAATTGCGTTCAAGATTGGTTGCATCGATAATGTTAATGACGACATGCGGTGTTTCATCGACGATGTAGTTTCGTGTGATCGTTTCTTCGAGGGAATATGGGGACAGTGAATAAATACCCGGTAAGTCAATAACGGTGATTCCGCCGTTCGAGTGACGAACAGTACCTACTTTTTTTTCAACGGTGACACCCGGCCAGTTACCGGTTGATTGACGTGTCCCGGTCAGTCTGTTGAATAGTGTTGTCTTGCCGCTGTTCGGGTTGCCGACAAGTGCTACGTGTATACTCATTAGTCAGAATCCTGACGGGTATCAACCAGGATATCCCGTGCATCCTTTCTGCGAATAGATAATGAATAATTGCGGATGTTGATTTCCATCGGATCACCAAGCGGCGCAAACTTTCGGACAATCAGCCAGGCCTCAGGCGTTACGCCCATCGCGATTAACCGCTGTTTCAAACGGCGATCACCGCCGACCGAAACGATTCGGCCTGTATCACCCGGCTTCAACGCGCTTAATGGTTTAATGTCATCACTCATGGCCTTCTCCTATGCAAAACTGCAGTAAAGTTAGATCTGGTTAACATTTTACCGATCACATCAGCTTTGTCAAGATCAGGGCAAAAAAAAACAGCCGTTCACTGGCTGCCTCATCTTGATGGCCGAAGTGGAATATCAGTTTCTGTGATTTAAATGGTGTTTTTTGATGAATGCCATAATCCGTTCGCAGTCTTCCGGATGCTCACATTCGACAAACAGATTGATTTCTTCTGCCAGTTTCAGCAGATTGGAAAAACCGACCAATGCAGACAACATGCTGTCGGCTACCAGGCGGTCGCCCTCCTCTGTGACAAAAACCACATTACCCTTACAGGACTGCATCAAATGTGCGAATTCTTGAGTGATATCCTGATCTGTTGGCATGGATGCCTCCTTTCCCATAAAAAATTGAATCTTTGCGTTTTTCAAGGCTCTATTGTACACTAATGCAATGAAAAGGTCGAGGATCAGCGGATCAATTCTATTACTTACACAAGTGTTGATCGCTGTTTCTGCACAATTGACAAAGGATGATGACATCTGATACTTTTTATCATCAGTCTTATACTCAGCCTGATCCTGGCAGCCGCTCTGTTTGTTCTTCTGACACGCTGCCTGCAAATCAACTGGGAACGAAAAAACAGACACCCGCTGAGTTTTCTGATGCCTGTTTTACTAACAGTCGCTCTTCTTTTTATCAGTATCACCCTGTCGATTCCCTGCCTGCTCGATTCAGTATCTGTCCTGACACGCAACTATTCCATTGAAGAGATCAGTCTTCAGGAAGAGCAGCTGGGTCGAACCGCTATTCAGGCAGATAACCAGACTTTCCATTACAATCCGGCTCAGTTTACGTTCAAAGCCGGTCAGATCTATCGGATAACCTATACGCCACGCAGTCGATTCATCATCGACATCATGGAAGTGACGGATTAATACATGCGATCAGAAAAATTATTGACACATCAGGATTATGATGTTGGTGAAAAACAGAGTCCAAAAAAAAACACGATTCAATTGCTGGTCTGTGATATTGACGGCACGTTGATCGACCGGAAAGGGAAGATATCGAAGGAAAATCGCGAGGCCATTGCTGCCCTTGGTCGAAACGGAATCGGTTTCACGCTAGCAACCGGACGGATGGACCGGACTGCGCGATTTTATGTACAGCAGCTTTCCGTATCGCTGCCCATCATAGCAAACAATGGTGCAGTCATCCGTGATTGTCAATCCGATAAGATTTTGTCTCAGACGGTGATGCACGATCAAGATGCTGCTCATGTAATCGAATGGCTCTGGGAGCGACAAATCGATTTTCTGTGCTACACAGCCGATGATGCCTATTATCCGGCTTATGGCACACGTGTTCAATACATCATTGAAACTAATGCGACATTGGAAGAGAATCGAATAAAACCGGTATCCGTCACAAAGCTGGAGACAACCGACCTGCCTGACGATACAACCGGGTGGGTTAAAATTCATGCTGTCTGTCCTGATTTGCAGACGGTCGACGAAATGAAGAAAATGCTGGACAGCGAGACAGACTGCATCGGTGTCAGACCGGGTACAACTCAAGTCGATGTGATGGCGTCCGGCGTTTCGAAAGGTCAGGGATTGTTACAGTTGTCGGATCTTCTGGGCGTCGATCTGGCTTCTATCGCCGTTATCGGCGACCATGACAACGATGTACCGATGTTTCAAGTTGCAGGACTTGCGATTGCCATGGGCGACGGGTCGCAGGCAGCCCGTGAGGCCAGTCATGTTGTTACATTGCCGCAGGACGAAGCGGGTGTTGCTGAAGCAATCAGGCGCTATATCCTGACTGAACGATCATAAATGACGCCAGACAGATGATTATTCGACTCTATACCATAGTATTTGCGTCTGTTTTACCGTACGCTTAAAGCAGACATCTTCAGGAACGACGACTCAGTATCACCTGTAAGGAGGCGTCAGGGGAGATGAGGCTGCCGGTAATCAGCCGCTGGCTAAATGGCTCTTTCCTGTATTTGATTGATGGGTAGAGATCATGAATATATAACACACAGCGCAGGGGAGATCTCGTTTTATATCGCAGCGAGTGATCAGGAGATCATGCAGCAGATTAAACGACTCATGAAACAAAATGGCTATATCGGAGTGACGGACACAGCAGGCCGGATGCATTATGTTGTCGATGGCCAGCGCGGAACCCCTTATGCGTCGAGACGCATTCTCGAGGCAGCCGGTCAGATTCTGCTTGATCGACAGCAGTCGGAGTACTCGGTGCAGGCGCTGATTCATAAATCTGTTGACCTAATTCTGCTCAAACACCAGATCAGGCCTGAATTGAATGGTTATCGATTCCTGCGATTTATGCTGCTTTACATTGGTCTTGATCACACAAAAATCAAACCGATCACGAAACGGCTCTATCCGCTGGTTGCGGAGCGCTTCCAGGTTCGCGTCAGCCAGGTCGAGCGGGACATCCGCTATGCACTGGAAAAAACGGATCTTAAAAAAAGAGGTCTGACAGCCAGTGCGTCGTTATGCTGTTTGCAGCAGGAGCTGACGCATCAGGTTGACAGTGAGCAATTAGAAGCTGCAAAGGCGGAAAAAAAGCTCTCCGGATTGTCAACAACAAGCGGAGAGCCCTTTACATACTCATAAACGAATCAGATGATTCGTCTGCCTTGAAAAACGGTCAACCGTTGACTTTGTCTTTCAAACCTTTGCCAGCTTTGAAAACAGGTGCTTTGGAAGCTGGGATGCGAATTTCTTCTTTCGTGCTGGGATTGCGGCCCTTGCGAGCAGCACGATGACGAACTTCAAACGTGCCGAATCCTACGAGGACTACCTTCTCCTCTTTCGTCAGAGCATCGGTGATGGTGTCAAGTACCGCGTTGATCGCTCCTTCGCTGTCCTTTTTGCTAAGTTTGGTAGCTTTGGCAACGGCGTCAACCAGATCTGTTTTGTTCATGCGTTCTGCCTCCTTTGGGAGTTATTTCAAACAATATTATGATACGAAATGACATGAAGTGTCAAGTGAAAAAAGCACATAAATGCCCGAATATTAGGCTAAAGCCGGAAAAAAGTTGATTTTTACATTAATCGACAGATAAGATAAGATATCTGAGTAGCTGTTTTTAATCAATCAGGTGTCAGAGCCTGTTTTCCTGGAGGCCAACATGAGAACGATAACCTGTGATCTAATCGCCGAAACAATTACTGGTTTATGCCAGACTGCAAATTTTCACCTGCCAGATGATTTAAAGAACGCTTTGGCTAGAGCCCGTCAACTGGAATCGTCAGCGACAGGCCAGTCCGTTCTGGATGATCTGATCAGTAATGCTGAGCTTGCTGACTGTAATAGCATGCCGATCTGTCAGGATACCGGGATGGTGGTTGTGTTTGCGGAAGTAGGACAGGATGTCCATATTACTGGCGGTAGCTTCGAGGATGCCGTCAACCGCGGCGTGGCATCAGGATACCGCTCTGGCTGCCTGCGCGCATCTGTCGTTGCCGACCCTTTGAATCGTAACAATACAGGCGACAATACGCCGGCGGTTATCCATGTCACACTTGTCCCAGGAGAACGCTTGCGGTTGATTGTTGCCCCTAAGGGGTTCGGCAGTGAAAACATGAGTGCCGCCCGCCTGCTGAAGCCTTCTGAAGGTCGTGAGGGCGTCAGGCGGTTCCTGTTGGACACAGTTGAAAAAGCGGGACCCAACCCATGTCCGCCTGTTGTAGTCGGTGTCGGCATCGGCGGGACTCTGGAACAGGCAGCCATACTTGCTAAACGGGCGTTGCTGGTACCGACAGGGCAAGACCATCCCGACCGGGAAACAGCCCGTTTTGAGGGTGAGCTTCTGGATGCTGTCAATCACTTAGGAATCGGGCCCGGCGGGCTTGGCGGGACGCAGACCGCACTGGCTGTCCACATACTGACTTATCCGACTCACATCGCCGGCATGCCGGTCGTTGTCAATATGAGCTGCCATGCCACGCGCCATGCGGAAGCTGTTTTGTAGAGCGTGAGCCGTAAATGTGAATGATTGTGAGGACAATATCATGAATCGAAAAAAGTTACAGCTGCCACTATCGGATGCAGTTCGTCTTGAGCTTAAAGCAGGTGATTTACTGGCGCTGAGCGGGGTTATTTATACCGCTCGGGACGCGGCTCATAAGCACATGATTGAAACGATCAACGATCAACAGCCATTACCTTTCGACTTGCAGGGGCAGACGATATATTATTCAGGACCTTGTCCGGCCTGCCCGGGACAAGTTATTGGGTCGGCAGGCCCGACAACAAGCGGACGGATGGATCTATATACGCCTGCTTTGATTGAACACGGATTAAGGGTTATGATCGGCAAGGGTCAGCGAAGCGACCCGGTCATTCAATCGATGATTCGCTTCGGGGCAGTTTATCTTGGTGCGACCGGCGGGGCGGGTGCCTTGCTGGCACAACACATAACAGAGGCCAGGATTATTGCCTACCCTGATCTGGGAACAGAGGCAATTCGTCAGCTGGTTGTAAAGGATTTCCCTGTTCTGGTTATCATTGACAGCAAAGGAAATAATCTATACGATACAGGTCCTGCTCAATATCGGCAGGACGACTGAGCTAAGACGGGACGATCCGTCTTCCGTTTAGTCCTGAACGGAAATCTTTTCATATAATTGTTTATTTGCCAGCAAACGATCTGAAATCCTGCTTGACAAAAACACAGCCTTCGATATAGTATATTCAATGCATTCGCTCATGCCTGTGTAGCTCAGTTGGTAGAGCAGCTGATTTGTAATCAGCCGGTCGTTGGTTCGAGTCCGATCACAGGCTCCA
>JAAYBY010000182.1 GCA_012729935.1 Clostridiaceae bacterium
ATCTTTTTTCACACGTATGGCCGTTTGTCCAGTAACCCTTAAATGATGTGACTTAAGAATGACTGAGTTCGCTCATTCTGAGGTGCATCGAAAATGTGTGATGGTTGGCCTTCTTCAACAATCTTTCCTTCGTCCATATAGACAACACGATCAGCCACTTCACGGGCAAAACCCATTTCATGGGTGACGACCATCATCGTCATTCCCTCGTTGGCCAGATCTTTCATGACGTAAAGAACCTCACCCACCAGCTCCGGATCCAGGGCCGACGTCGGTTCGTCAAACAACATGATTTTCGGATTCATCGCCAGTGCCCGGGCGATGGCAACACGCTGTTTCTGCCCGCCGGATATCATCGATGGATAAGCATCAGCTTTATCGCTCATGCCCACTTTTTCCAGTAACTCTTCACCGATTTTCAGCGCCTCTGCTTTTGGTAATTTTTTCACCTGTAAAAGTCCTTCTATCACGTTGCTCATGACATTCATGTGTGGGAAGAGATTGAAATGCTGAAACACCATGCCGACTTCCTGACGAATGAGATGAAGCTTCTTCGTCCTGGTTGTGATTTCTGCACTATCAATGCTGATGGTCCCCTTCTGCGCGCGTTCTAAGAAATTGACGCAACGCAGTAAGGTACTTTTCCCGGAACCACTGGCTCCGATAATTACGACAACCTCACTGGGTGCGACATCCAGATTGATGTTGTCAAGCACTTTCAGTTTCCCATACCATTTACTCAGAGATCTAATTTTGATCATTGTTTTTGTTCCTTTCACATTGGCAACCATGGTTAGCAAAGCCGGTCAGGCTCGATGATCGCTGACACCGAGACGTTTTTCGGTCGCATTTGCCAACAACGTCAGAAGTGACGTCATAATGAGGTAGAAAACGGACGCGATCGCCAGCATTTCCATGGTCATTGCCGTCGCGGAAGCCAGCTGACGGGCGTGCAGCAGCAGTTCCTGCACGGCAATCGCACTGGCCAGAGAAGAGTCTTTTAAGGCTATGATGAATTGATTGCCCAAGGGCGGTACCGCGCGCTTAAATGCCTGTGGCAGAATGATCCGGCGCATGATCTGCATATTGGTCATGCCGATTGATTTGCCGGCTTCACGCTGGCCACGGTCAACCCCCTGGATCGCACCTCTGAAAATCTCTGCAATATAGGCTCCATTATGAATACCGAGTGCGATTACCGCTGATGTCATTCGATTCAGCGAGACCAGATGAACCAGCCCAAAATAGATGAACAGCAGCTGCAGCAGCAGCGGTGTCCCCCGAATCAGAAAAATATAGATTTTAGCCGGTGCATTGATCACCGGATTCTTCGATATTCGCAGTAAAGCGAAAATGATGCCCAGTCCGACACCCACAAGGATACCGAGAAAGGTAACCTGCAGTGTCATCAATGCCGCCGGGAAAAATCCTTTTAGAACTTCCCAGAAATAGTCGAAAGTCCAATTCATATTCTGTTCGTCTCCTTATCTTTCAAAAAGAAAGGGCTGCTTTTAACAGCCCTTTTCTCAATATGTCTTTTCGGCTGATCGTTCAGCTGATTCAGTCATTATTTGACCGTGATGTCCATACCGTCATGCCATTTCTCGCTGATTTCCCGCAGGGTCCCGTCTTCGTGCATTTCCTGCAGAATTTCGTCAACTTTCTCTAAAAGCGTAACGTCTTTCTTGTTAAACGCGATACCCATTTCCTCCAGACGCAGCAGTTCACCGCACAATTCGATTTCATCACCGCCACTGATCTTGGACATGGTTTCCAGAGCAACCAGTCGATCTGTGATGACGCCATCCACGCGGCCGGCAATCAATTCCATGATGGTCGCATTATCATCCTGATACAAAGCAGATTCTGCTTGTAGATTGGCAACATCCTCGACGAAGTTTGTACCTGTCGCAACGGCAATGGTTTTACCTTCCATCTGTGATGGATCGGTGATTCCTGAGTCCTTGCGAACAATCAACTGAGCACCTGAATAATAGTACGGGCTTGAAAAATTCAGCACTTTCTGGCGATCATAGGTAATAGCCATACTCCCGAGAATAGCGTCGTACCGGGAATTGCGGAGACCTTCCGTCAATCCGTCCCAGTCTGATGTCACATAATCAAGTTCAACGCCCAAACGCTTGGCAATTTCTGCTCATGTATCGACATCAAATCCAATAACGGATCCATCTTCACTGATGTAATTAAACGGTCTGTACCCACCGCTGCCGACCACTGTAAATGTTTTTGAGTCAAGCACACGCTGAAGACTATCGGTTTGTTCATCCTTCCCGTTGCAGCCGCTCATAACAAGCACTGCGGCCATGGCGATTACGATTCCTAATGCGATAATCTTTCTTAATTTCATAATACTCTCCATTTCTTTTTTATGTTGCTTTGTTTAATAACTTAGCATACATGGTTATATACTATAACGTGTTTTCTTTGCTTTGTCTATTTATTATTGTTACATACGCTTATTGATTAATTACTTTCTTTTTAATTTATTTATATATTCTACATGCTGAAATAATTTCGATATCGCTCTATCGACTATTATGAGGATCTATCGGCATATATTAACACTATTTATGGCAAACTCTCTTACGCTTATAAATATATAATATTTTATTTACTGTTTTCTTTGTAATTTTATTATTTTAGTCGATTATTCGATTCCGACCATTATCTTTCACTGACACCATCAGGCATATTTCTATTTAATAGTTAATTATATGATATACAATATTTCATTAAACTAAACAGAACGACTGGCCGATCGCCTCGTCATCATGGTAGAATAGTAGAAACGAAAAAATCAATCAAAAGATTGATCCAGGAGGTCACATGAAATCATTCATTCTCGTCCTGAATTCTGGCAGTTCTTCCGTCAAATTCAATTTATTTCAATTAACAGCACAAAACACACTTCAGAGTCTGCTCGAAGGCATTGCCGAGGAGATAGGTAATGTCGAGAAGAGTCGCATTAAATACGACTGGCAAGGTACTAGAAAACAAACATCCACTGCGTTAGCAAACCATCAGGCAGCGCTGCTGCAAATCTTCGAAATACTACGGGAACTGGGTATTGATCGTCAATCAATCGCTGCCGTCGGGCATCGTGTCGTTCACGGCGGTGAGTTGTACAGCAGCAGCGTTCGCATTGACGATTCCGTTATCGATACCATCCGCAATCTGATTCCAATCGCACCGCTGCACAATCCGCCTAATTTAACCGGTATTGAGGAAAGCATCAAGCTTCTTCCGGATGTCCCGCAAGTCGCAGTCTTCGACACGGCTTTCCACGAGAGCATGCCCGAGTATGCTTTTCGCTATGCGATACCTGAAAAATGGCTTCAGGAGTATGGCGTCCGAAAATATGGTTTCCACGGTACATCACACATGTACGTGGCACGACGTGCTGCCAGATTTCTTGGCATACCGTTCTCCCAGTTTAACGGGATCACAGCACATCTGGGCAACGGCTGCAGTCTGACGAAAATTCAGAAGGGTCGTTCAATGGATACGAGTATGGGCTTTACCCCATTAGAAGGTGTTGTGATGGGAACCCGCTCGGGTGATATTGATCCGGCCTTGATTGAACACGTTGCAGCGAAAATGGCACAGGAAGAAAACCTGCCGCTGGCAGATGCTTATCAGAATGTATTTCGTATCCTCAACAAAGAAAGTGGACTCAAAGCGCTTGCCCAAACAAATATGATGCAGGATATCCGCAGCAGAGCCGGCCAGGGGGACCTGCAGGCAAAGCTGGCGATCGAGATTTACGCCTATCGTGTCGCCAAATACATTGGGCAGTACTGGGCTACCTTGCCCTGGACCGATGCCATTGTCTTTACAGCAGGTCTGGGAGAGAACGAATCGCTGATCAGGGAGAAGATTATTTCGTATCTCCAACCGCTGGCGATTACCATCGATACTGACAAAAATCAAATCCGCAAACAGGAAGTGGTGATCGGCACCAGCCGGATCCTGACCGACCATCCACTTTCGGTTATGGTCATCCCGACAAATGAGGAAATCGTCATAGGGTATGACACCCTCTTTTTGGGTTATTATGAACAGCCGATCCCGGATGTCTATCCGTTTGAACAGTAATTTATTTCTTCAGACAAGCGTCATTCAAAAGGATGCCAAACCGGCATCCTTTTTTACTCGAGTCTATTTTGTATCGTTGATCCAGATTAAAAACCTGATTTTCCACCCCGGGTTTTCCACATAACCCATAGAGGGCCAGCCAGGAAGATGGTCGAGTAGGTGCCGCTGATCAATCCCACCATCATTGGCAGGGCAAATTCCTTGATGCTGTCAATGTTGTAGATGTATGCGAAAATGTACGCAACAGCCACAGCGCCAAATGCACAGAGGCTTGTATTGATCGACCGCGTCAGTGACTGATTGATCGAAAGATCAACCAGATCGGGCAGCGGCATCTTCGATTTATATATCTTCTCGTTCTCACGAATTCGGTCATAAATGACGATGGTGTCGTTGATCGAGAACCCGAGAATTGACAAAACAACAGCAATCAGTGATTCATTTAACGGAATCCTTAAAACAACAAAGACAAAGAAAACCAGCAATACATCATGGAACAGCGCGACCAGCGCCATCACACCGGCTGACGGTCCGGACATGCTCCTGAAGCGAATCCAGACGTAAGCGACGATCAGCACAGATGCTACGACTATCGCCCAGATGCCTTTGATCAATAATTCGCGTCCAATAAACGGATCAACCAGGTTGGCCGACTGCAACGCGAATTCCTGATCAGGAAACGCTTCAATGATTGCCTCCTCAAGCTTGACCTGTTCATCAGGCGTCAATGCTTCGTTACCACTGACATTGACAACCAGACTGAGGGAATCACTGCCGAAGCTCGTCACCTCCTGGCAGGACACATTGGTACCGATCGCCTCGCTGATGACATCTTCAGCCTTACTCAGATCAATCGAATTCTGATGAGCGTATTTCAGAATACTGCCGCCTTTGAATTCAATATCCATTTCGATGCCGGCGAAAACTGATGTCAGAATACCAATCAGTATCAAAAAAATTGAAAGGGCAAAAAACAAACGGCGCTTTTTATAGAACTGGAACATTCTGTTGCCCCCCCTTTCGTCCGTATAGCCATGGATTCTCCAGCTTTTTGTACTGGCTGAGTGAGCCGATCATCAGACGCGAAGCAGTTACGCCGGTCAGACCATTCAAAATGACACCGGCCAGCAGTGAATATCCGAATGAAAGCATCGAACCTGAACCAAAAATCATCAGCGCAATGGCAGCAATGGCAACGGTGACATTCCCGTCAAGAACAGACGAGAAAGCACGGGTGAACCCGTTGCTCAACGCAGTCTGCAGTGAGCAGCCGGTTTTTAATTCTTCTTTGATCCGTTCAGAGATGATGACATTGGCATCAACGCCCATCCCGATCGATAGGATAATGCCAGCGATCCCTTGCAGCGTCAGAGTTTGCTGGGGAATTGATATGGCCAGAAGAATACCCACCACCTGCCCCGTTAGCGAGAAACAGGCTACCAATCCCGGCAAGCGATAATAAACCAGCATAAAGACACAGATAAGCAGGAATGCGATCAAACCAGCCTGAAGCATCACAGCCAGCGCATCCTGACCCATTGTCGGGCTGATCGAACTGCTGCTGATTGCCTGCAAAGCAAACGGCAATGCACCTGCATTGATTTTTTCTGCTAGATCAACGGCTTCCTGTACGTCTGCCATCCCATCGATAAAAGCACGATTACCGGTAATTTGTGTTTTGACCCTCGGCTCAGATAGAACCGTGTCATCCATGTAAATGGAAATGATTTCACCAACCAGTTTACCGGTCGCTTCAGTAAATTTCTCTGCGCCTTCAGCGCTTAATTCCAGCTCGACAACGGGTTGATTCGTCTCAGGATTGACCCCGGCATAGCTTCTGGCGACGTCATTTCCTTCAAGGATGATGTTTCCGTCCGGATCCTTGAAGGTCAGCCTGGCCATCTCGCCGAGTTCTTTTAAAGCGGCTTCCGGATTGAAGTCAGCTTCATCCGAGCGCCATGGGAAGCGCACGAGTATGCGTCCGCTGTTTTTATCGACTGTTATCTCCCGATCGAGAATCTGAAGGTTGTCCATACGAAGTGCAATAACACTTCGTGCGGACGCAATATCTTCAGACGAGGGCGTTCCTTCATAATCTCGAGCCTCAAAAACGGCTTCAACACCCCCTCGAATATCGATACCAAATCGGATGTCTTTTGCGCCATAAACATGGAGCAGCTCCTGCTGTCCGGGGATCGGAATTTTCGCACCGGTCACACTGAGCACAAGACCGATCAGAATGATGCCGATCACGACAAAGACTGTCACCGGCTTGGCTTTGACACCTGTCCGGGCAAATGATCGCTTGGCCATATTCCAAATGCACGTCCTTTCTTTCTACACCGATTGCTTCTCGTCGTAATGATAGAGATTCAATCAGCAAACTAAGTAATCATTATAGGCATTCATGTCCTTTAGCTCAATAGGATACGCAATCTTATTTTCACCATGCTATATTTTCAACATCCAGGCTTTCTTATGTCGCCAGTACAATCTGTCAAGCATAGAAATACCCGCCGCTGATCCCATTAATGCAGTTACCAGCAGCGGGATTTAACCGTTGATCACCAACTGTTTAACATTGTCCGCTTCGTCTGATCAGCCACTGATAAAGCGGCGAATTGTGACCAGCTTAGCTCCCCATGAACGGTACTGGCTGACACTCTGTGTGACAACTCTGCCTTTGCTGGTTGAAGCATGAATCATCATGCCGTTGCCAACATAAATACCCACGTGATTGACGCCGCCTCTTGACCAGACGTCCCAGCCGATAACATCGCCCGGGCGCATATTATCGTACGAAACACCAACGCCGGCGCTGGCATAGCTGCGGCTGGAACGGGGAACGGAAACACCGATCTGACGGTATGCCCAATATGTCAGACCGCTGCAGTCAAAGCCGACTGATGGGCTGTGAGCGCCATATACATAGCGTGAACCCAGCACTGAGTAAGCCAGTTCAACAATTTTCCCGGCATTGCCGCTTACTGTTACACCGCTGCCTGATGGCCGGTTTGTACCAGCAGATGGTGTTGATACCCGGACAACGGGTGCTGTTTTTGTTAAATACTCAGTAGATACGTAGCCTGTTTTACCGGATGATGTCTTAACCTGCGACCAATCATTACCGATACCGGTGCGTGTCAGTTTGTCATTCTTGCTCAGTTTTACAACGATCTCATCATCTACTGAAGGACCTGAACGGAGATTGAGTGTGTTGGCTGACACATAAACCGTCTCCTGCACTGATTCGAAAACCATGGTCTTACTCGTAAATTCCGTTTTGACAAAACACAATTGTTCATTATAGCGGATCTTTGTCCACTCTTCGTTCTCACCTTCACAGGTAACCGTGTCGCCAAAGCCAAGTGTAGCCACAACGGTCGAGTCCGTCGTTGGTGCCGCGCGCAGATTGAGTGTATTTGCATTGATATAGAGAACATAATCAGCTTCAGTGAAGGTAAAATCACTCTTTTTCTGAATGGGTTCAAGAACAACCGGCACGTCAGGCTCATCAGCCGGCTCAGGTTCAGTCGATACCCCGGTGACCCCCGGATCCGTCTCTGGTACAGCCAGAGTCGTTTCATCTGTTATGGCGTCCTCCGCATCTCCATACTCAGAACGCGACCGGTTGAAGAGTTCCGGGTCATTGACATAAAATACGTCCGGATCCTCTATTGTCGTCGTTATCAAAACGTCTGGCTCAGCAGATGTTTCAGGCTCAGTGCCATTTGCTGTTTGCTCAGACAGATGTGTCGATGATAATCCTAACGGTTGAATGATTATGGCAGAAGATAAAATAAACGTCGCCATTATTATAAAGATGGCACCGCGGAAACGGTGCGGATGCTTCTTGAAATCCAGCATGGTTCCTCCACAAATCATATGTGATCAACGCCAAGCTGATCCACCGTCATTATATCCATCCCGGTGGATAGCGTCAAATATAACGTGGGCTAACAATTCTTTTTCAGTTATTCTGCTTGCTATTTTTTGATGTTTTTGTGAAAAATAACGATTATCCACTACGAGATCATGACATGCTCACAGGTGCAGTCGACGCTTGATTTCATCATGAATTGATTGTTTGCGGGCTATCACCAGCAGGACCATGGCAATCGCCAAACATGGAATCAGCGCATATAGGGACCAGTCCAACCGCATATTGCCACCGTGCGCTTTTAAGATCAATTCTATGGCTGTCACAA
>JAAYBY010000183.1 GCA_012729935.1 Clostridiaceae bacterium
TCAATCAATCATCAGATCTCTGGCGTCAATTCAGTCTGGCAGACATTGATCTCATTGCTTTGGGTATTTTCGTTACCGCCTTTTTTGTCATCAGGAAATTCAAGGCAAGTATCCTGTCAGTCATGGCCGGTTCAGCAGTCGTCGGAATCGCATTATACCTTTGGATCGGATAACATGTTATAACTTGAACTACAGAACTGTGTTACAGGGCATCGGTTAACCGATGCCTTTTTGAAACATGAAGTTAATTGACAGCATTCATTATCAACACTATAATTAATATTAATAAATTTATATATACCCCAAATAAAATCAATCGGCTTCCTCGTTCGCCTAAAAGGGAAGAAAGGATTCGTGTAGTATGAAAAAGCCAAAAGTTGCTTTCATCGTATATGGCGTCCATAAGGATGGTCTTTTGGATCCGATGGGAACGCCGTTTATTGATGATGAGCTGATCAGTAAAAGCATCAAGGCCTTAGCTGACAGGAAAATCGATGTAGTCCGGCATCAATTGATAGTAGCCACAAAGCCAGAGGCGCGTGAAGCCTTAGCCGAATATCGTGATGATTCTTCGATCGACGGAGTTATTTTGTTTTCAGGGACATGGGTCTGGGCTGCCCACATGACTGCAGCTATCCGTGATTTTGCCAGAACCGGCCGACCGATCGTAATCTGGACCCATCCAGGCTCGCAGGGATGGCGTCCTGTCGGCGGACTGGTTATGACCGGTGCCTTAAAGGAAATCGGTGTTCCGCATCGCTTCGTCTATGGTTCGCACGATTCGGATCAGGATTTATCGCGGATTTCGACCTATCTAAGGGCTGGCCAGCTGAAAAGATATCTTGAAATGAAGACCGTCTGTTCTTTCGGCGGACGGGGCATGGGACAAAGCTGTGGTGTCTGTGATCCCTCGCAATGGATGAAGGTATTTGGCATTGATATCGATTCAAGAGACACAACAGCACTGATGAAGGCAGCAGATGCGATATCTGAACTGGCAGTTGAGCAGTATCGGCTTGGACTGGATCGGTGGTTTGTCCGACTGCCCGAAAAAAACAAGGAGACAGAACGATCCATACGCCTGCTCCTAGCAATGCGCCAACTCATGAGTGAATGGGCGTTTGATTTTTATACAATCCAGTCATTCCCGGGGCTGGGTGATGATTACAGTGCGACATGCTTCATGCAAAGCATGATGTTGAATGACCGAATTCCGGTTTCCACGTTGGGTGATTTCAATACGCTCATGACGACTATCATTCTCAATGCCTTCAGTACTGAAGCAGTCTATTATGGAGATATGCAGCATGTAGACAAACAAACAAACGAAATTAAAATCATTGGAGACGGTGCCGTTCCACCATCACTTGCGGGCAAACGAAGCGGTGGTAAAGCCGATTTTGCTTCCCATGGCATACCGACTGAGGGTGGCGCAGGCGGATTGTCCGTTTCACTTGTCGCCAAGGCAGGGACAGGTGCTTTAGCCAGACTTGGACGTACAGAAGGCAGATTCCAGATGGCGCTAACGCGTTGTGATGTTTTTGAACCAGAAGAAAAGGATATTCAGAGGCGATTGAATGAATGCGGAATCCCGTTCTGGCCACATGCTTTTCTCAGATTCGAAGGTGACGCAGATCAGTTTATGGCGATACAGAATAATGAATATGCTTGTCTTGGCTATGGCGCTGATTTATATGCGTGTGTCGCAGATTTTTGTGAACTATGCGACATTGAGCTGTTGACCTGCTGAAACGCGGCTACAGATCAGAACAGAGGAAGTGAAAACGAATATGATTATTGACGGCCATGTTCATGTTGATAGCTTGCGCAACAGCGGCAATCAGGCGGATCCGAAAAAGCTGATGAACGCTTTAAATCAATGCGGTCTTGCAGGAGCCGTCATTTTATCGCAGCATCCAACACTGCATGAGATGAACGGTGTTTGCACAAGCGCCGCCGATCGTCTGAATAATCTGACCAGCTGGACCCAGGATCAGGAAACACTCTACCCGTTTTTTTTCATCAACCCGCTTGATGAAGATGCCCCGGAACAAGTCAAAAACGCGCTCAAAGCTGGTGTGGATGGATTTAAGGTCATTTGCAACACGCATTATCCCGGTGATTCACGGGCAATGAAAATTTATCAA
>JAAYBY010000184.1 GCA_012729935.1 Clostridiaceae bacterium
AAGACATTCTGGGCAGCAATGTCGATCTGGATGGTGACAAAGTTGTGATTGGCGGAGATGATGGCGATAAGATCGAGATCGGCGGCAGTGAATGGCCCGATTCCGAACTGGCGCGCGTCATCCCGAAGTATCCTTCCGGCACTGTTGAGAGCGTCATTCAATCCTCGAATGTGGTACAGGTTTCAATTTCCGGGACAAACGAACGTGACTTTAAAGCCTACCTTGAGCAGATCAAGGATATCTTTTCTGAGAATGCTTATGAGGGTACATCAGACGGCAGCACTACTTATTCTGCATCGGATGGCAAGGGGCATTCAATACTCATTATCTATGACGATGAAAGCTGCTCCATTTCACTTGGCAAGGATTCATGATCGTATTCAACTTAGCGTGAACGACAGCGTAGTTGATCGGCTGCCTGGTTAGAACAATTAAGCTGACGATTCATTCAATCAATTATCCGTTGGATCTTTATCGAGAACCATTCGGATGAATAATTCTGCGATCTCAGGATCGAAGCGTGTTCCGGCGCCCTTTTGGATGACGGAAACAGCCAGCTGTTTCCGCTCTTGTTCGGTGTGCGTTCTTAAATTTGCAGATCGGTTCAGTGCTCGTTCATAGGTTTCAACAACAGATATAATCCGCGATATCAAGGGGATTTGTTCACCTTTGATGCCTCTCGGGAACCCGGTTCCGTCCCAGTATTCGTGATGGTTATAAACATACTCTGACAGATCCATCGAATCATCAATCAAACTCAGTAAGCGATACCCAATCAGAGCATGCTGCTGCACATGCAGATGATCCTCTTCATCTGTATACGCATCTTTGGTCAGGATATCATCGCTCAGCGCAACTTTTCCGATATCGTGCAGATATGCGGCTCGCATTAACCGGTCGATTTCCGGCTGAGACAAGGACAAAGCCGCACCCATCTGACCGCAAAGTTCCCTGACAATAACAGCGTGCTGCCGCTCTCGCGGGTTTTTGGTGTGAAGCGTATCGATGATCGTGTCAATCAGATCTTTATTAACTTGTTTTCGATTAATCGTCTTATCGCGATACATTTCATTTTCAGCATTGGCCATTGTATCCTGAAGTGATTGACCTGGATTCATTTTTGTATCAATCCCCAGAGCAATGCTGCACTTGACTGCATCCATGCGGGCTGCTGATGTTTCTGACTGAATTCTGGCCAGAACATGTCTGGCATTTTCTTCATGTGTGTTTGGCAGCAGAATAACAAACTCATCGCCGCCGATTCGAGCAATGATATCTTTCTCGCGGCACGACCGGGTGAGAATGTCGGCCGTTTTTTTAATCAGAGCGTCTCCGGCTGCATGGCCGAATATATCATTGGTCAGTTTCAGGCCGTTGACGTCGGCAAAGATGGTTGAGAGCGGAAGGTTTTCTTCAACATCAAGATCTGAAAGAGCACGTTCGAAATACCGTCTGTTTAACAGTCCAGTCAACGGATCGTGCTGGTTAAGATATTTAATTTCCTCCTCATTTTTCTTTCTTTCTGTAATATCTGCAAATGTGACAACGCCGCCGACAACAATCCCGTCCTTAATCTGTGGATATGCCCGGTATTCAACGACGAAAGGAGTGCCGTCCGCACGCCAGAACACTTCGTCGTCTGATTGAAATCCTTTTCCCAGCAGGATAGCCTGGGAAATTTTGCATGAATCGACCGGGAAGGGCGTCCCGTCACTTTTCGAATGATGGATCAGCTGATGCATGTCCTGACCGATCAGTTCCTGTTCGCTGTGATATCCGAGCATCTTGATACCGCTGGCGTTACAGAAGGTACATCGCCCCTGATTATCAATTCCGTAAACAGCTTCAGCCGCAGAATCGAGAATCAGCCGCAGTTCTTGCCTGCTCTCATCCAATTCATGATTGGCCTGGTGCAGTTCTTTCGTCCGCACGCGAATGTTCTCCTCAAGATTTTCAATGAGAGCCTGCATTTTTGACGTCACATCATTAAAGCTTTCCGAAATCAATCCCACCTCATCGTGGCGATAGATCTTGACCCGCTTTGACAGATTGCCGGATATGAACGCAGATGCTGCTTCATGTAATTCGCGAAGCGGCTTGAGCAGCCTTTTGATCATAAACATGAAGGCTAACAGGAGCACCAGTAGAATAAAAACGGCCAGCACAACGGTCAAGACCATCCTTGATGTGATATCAGACATAAAAAGAGATTCAGGTATGGCTGACAACAAGAGCCAGTCAATACCACTCATCTTGATTTTTTCAACCGTCACGTAAAGCGTCTCCTGAGTCCCTTTATACCTGAACTGGCTGGTCCGATCTGTTTCATATTGCCTGAAAGCGGCTACGATATCTGCATTCTGCAGGTCGTTCAGATCCTGACGAACCAGTGAGTCATCAGAAAGACGCTTGAAACTGTCAAGTCCCAGAGAATTAGCGATGATATAACCAGAATCCTGTTCGGTGATAACGGCGTAACCGCTGTATCTCTCGACAGCTTGTTCAAGGTATTGATTAATATCTGAAAGCAGCAAATGTGAACCCATTACGCCTTCCAAAGAACCGGATTCGTCATAAATCGGCCATGCGGCAGAGATGGTCAAATCTTCCTTGATAAAATGCCTGTAGACCTGAGAAAAGACAGGACCTTTGACTGCAGCTGCAGCCTGATACCAGTCTCTGGTTCTCGGATCGAATAAACCGGCCTTAACAGCTAAATCACCTGCTGTCATATCGTCACCCACGGAATAATACCAGGACTGGCCGCCTGTGGCTGTATTATTGCGCATGATTTCAATGTCCCCGTTCTCATTGCGCCTGGCTCCGTAATATTCACCGGATTCCATGCCATAGCTGAAGCTGTAGATCGATTCAGGATGGACGGTCAGAGCGCCAACGAAAAATTTATCACGCTGTTCTTCATTGGCTATGTCAAGGATATTGTTCTCGATTGCCAGACGATTCATTTCATTGATGTGGTAAGGGACATGGAGAAATGAATCAATTTCGGCGACAAGATGCTCGTTCGTATCCGAAGCCATTGATTCAATCATCTTCCCGGTGGATTTAAGCCAGTTTCTATGAACGAGCAAACCATAGGCTATTAACGCAGCCAGCATGAACAAAGCAAAAATAATCACAAGCAGATTCTTGATAGATACGATCTTTTTGCCTGATGTCATATGTGGGCTCCTTCCAATGATCTGTGCCGCTGGATCAGCAATTGCTGCCCTGATTATACCTGTTGAGCTGTTCAATTGCCTTATCTTCATCCATAGGCCTGCTGATCCAGTAACCCTGGACCATATCACAGCCATGTTCTTTCAGGTACTGCAGCTGCGATTCGTGTTCAACACCTTCGGCAATGACACAATGCCCCAGCTTATGCCCGATCGAAATAATATCACTGGTGATGGTTCCCTCTTGGTTGGCATCCAGCAGCTTGTCGATAAAGTACTTGTCAATTTTTAAATAATCTGCATGGATTTCACGTTCGCGGGCGAGTGATGAATAACCTGTTCCAAAGTCATCAATGGCGATTTTAATGCCTTTTGTCCGCAATCCGTTGATAACTCGGTTGACCTCATCATAATTGGACGTAAAGATAGATTCAGTCAGTTCCAGTCCGACATTCGTTGGATTGATCTGCCACCGGTTTATCCGGTCAATCAGATTTTTCGAGAAATCATCACGCATCAATTGAATCGCGGAGATATTGACTGATACGCTGATCGTTGAATAACCATTTGCCTCAAGTTTTTTCAGGAATTGCAATGCCTTGAAGATGATCACGTCGCCCAGCGGGACAATGAGCTTGTTTTTTTCAGCCAGCTGAATGAATTCAATCGGCGGTATGATGCCGAGCGACTCGCTGTTTAATCTGGCTAATGATTCGAATCCGCATATTTTATTTGAATTGATATCGAGAACGGGCTGAAACTGCAGATAAAGGCGTTCGCTGTTGATACCCTCTGATATTTGTACCAGTTCACGGTTGATTCTGTTTTCCCGATCGATCTGAGTTTCCATGGTCTCGTCAAAGAATAGAACA
>JAAYBY010000185.1 GCA_012729935.1 Clostridiaceae bacterium
AACTGGTCTAGCCAATTGCTGCAAACAGCTGTAAGTTAATTGTCTGTCGGGCAGATGAATCAATCCAATTATAGCACAGACGGTACAGTACGAAATTAACAGTCACTATATGGCAATAAACTCATGAAAGACAGCCGGTTCATTAATTGTCCGGCAACAGCAGTCATTCTACAATAAAGGTAAATAGAGTTTTAGGGGTGTTTTAGATGGATATAAGTCAATACACTGGCATACGGATTGCCGATGTTTTAAGCGGTCGTTTTCGTGATGTCTACAAGGCCTGCTGGGACTACATGCATTGTGCTTTTGGAGAAAACGTGGAATTTGAACGAGTTTCCAGACAAATTCTGCTTTGCCGGGAAACAGAAGCGTATCTTTACCAGGAGCCGGATCAGCCGGTTCGCTATGTGTTCCGGTCCAGACCTGTACTTGAACAGGTTGTCGGCGAAGTGACAGCCAAAGCCTGTAATGATCGAGAGAGAGTATTGGCTATTCTTCGTTTCGTGCGCGACTTGTACCTTAAAGTGGATGGCGAAGACTACTTCTACGGCGGCACGGAAGAGGATTTGATTAAAAAAGGGGAGTGGTTTTGCGAGCGTGTCTCCCGACTGATGGTTGCCCTGTGCGAGGTTGCGGGATACCACGGCCGTATTGTTTTCCATGTTACAGCAGGGCATCTGACCAGCGAAATATTCTTCGATGGCCGCTGGGCGTATATCGACCCCAGATGCGGCTTGTTCTATGTTAACGATGCAAACCAGTTTCTTTCCGTGCGCGACGTCATGCAAAACCGTGAAGTGATTTATCAGCAGCCCAAGTGGGTTGAAGCCTATCATTCACCGTACTGGAGCTACGCATTCCGTCAGCACCGCAACTACCATTTCTGCCTGAATCCGTCGGAAATACAGTGCTACGGCCCCTATTCGCTGATGGATTACGACCAATACCATTTTAATTGGCGATCCAGAAGGAAAGCACTGATCGACTGTGAAACGATTCACAATAAATATGTCGAATTAGGGAAAATGGCCCTGATTGAATAAATCGAAACGGTTTCATGAAAAGGAGTGATGAGATGTTAAGGAAGATTTTCGTAATTACGCTGTGTGCAGCCATGCTCATGGGCGTTATATCTGCCTGTGATCAAGGTGCTGAGACAGATCAGACAAGCCAGACCACCAGTACCCAGGGAACAACCGCTTCTTCTGAAACAACAACCGGAACGAGCCAGGAAACAACACCTTCTGAAACAGCAGAAGGACTTGGTCCCAATATGCTCTTGCTGCCTACTATGGAAAACATGAGCGACAAATTTCCCGGATCCTGGGACAATTACGGATTGCTTGGACGCATGGCGTTGTTTTCACGCCTACTCAGGCTGGATTCAGATCTGAAGCCGGTCTATGGCGATCTGGCCAGCGAATGGACTGAATCTGAAGATGGCATGCTTTACACCTTCACGCTGCATGAAGGCGTCAAATGGCATGATGGCGAGGACTTTTCAGCAGATGATGTTGCATTCTCCTTTAAAACAGCCATGAAAGCATCCCAGGTCAACGGAGTGATCAAGGGAGCCTTAATGAACATCAAAGGAGCGAAGACATTCGCCAACGACGAAAGCCTGACAGCAGCGGATGACATTGAAGGAATCACTGTCGATGACAATGTCATCACCATCGAGATGGAAAAACCGTCCGGCACTTTCCTTTTGGCCATGGCCCAGTTCAACATCCTGCCGCGGCACAAAATTGAAGGTCTTGACCCGCTGATGCTCAATACATCGAGCTTCTACGACTGGCCGATTGGAACAGGCCCCTACATGATCAAGGAATTTGCGCCCAATGACTATGCTTTGCTGGAACGTTTTGACGACTACTTCGGAGAAAAGCCGATTATTCCGCAGATTAAGCTCGCGCAAATGACTGCTGCCGACTATCCGGCACGTGCCCTGGCCAACGAGATTGATTTTTTTCATACCAACTCGCTGGATACGGCGCTTGCGGCCTGTGAAAATCCCAACTACGAAATGTTCTACACGGATATCTATTTTATCCGCTTCTTCATGTGGAACAGCTACGGACTGAAAGGCGACGGCAACGATCCGTTTGCCGACATCGATACGCGCCGGGCCTTCATTCATGCCATAGACCGTCAGGCATTGATTGACAACCTGATGCCCAACCAGGCGGAGCTGATCAATACCAAAGTGCCGACAGCCTTTGAATACTGCAACACAGATGTCTATGACCTAGGTTATGATCCTGAACTGGCTAAGACAATGTTCG
>JAAYBY010000186.1 GCA_012729935.1 Clostridiaceae bacterium
ATGCCGATGAAAATTGTGCCTTCCATATGTTTCACCTCCCTTCAAAAAAGACTGAAGGTCGGTTGAAAGCAAACGCCCTGGGCACATGCGCATCGACACCCTCGCCATGCGAATCCAGTCAGCTGCCTGCTGCACGATATCCTCCTGCCAAAGGAAGCACCGGCGACTGACAAACAACCAGCGGTTCGAAGCTAAACACAAGGCCAGGGGAACGGACTTTCTTAGTAGTGGTCCTAACGGGATCCTACAAGGAGAAATAGAACTAGTCCTCAATCGGCCTTACAAGACCATTATGAATCAGGGCGTTTACAGTTTCAACCAGCCCAGTTAAGACAGTTATGACTGGGCTATAAAAGAATTATACGAGGAGAAAAACACATGAAAAATCTATTTTCCATGCAAGACAAAGTGGTCGTCGTCACCGGCGGCTCAGGTTATCTCGGGAACGCTATGGTTTCCGGCCTGATGGCTCAAGGTGCAAAAGTTGTCGTTGCTGATCTGGTCGATCGTCACGCATCCAGAGAAGATGACCAGTACGGCGAGCGTTTCTTCGTCGCCTGCAACCTCGCGGAAACAGAGTCCATTCGTCAGCTTTTCCAAAAGGCCGCTGAGCGGTTCGGACACATCGACGTTCTGGTCAACTGTGCGACCTTTGGGGCAAGCGGATCAGTCGAAGAAATGTCAGACGAAGCCTGGGCTAAAGGTGTTGACGGTGCGGTCGGAACAACCTTTCGCTGTACACGGGAAATCATCCCTTATTTTGAAGCCGTTAATGGCGGTGTAATTGTCAACTTTGGCTCGATGTACGGCGTTGTTTCGCCGGATCCGTCTATTTATGGCGAGAGTGGTCAGAACAACCCGGCCAACTATGGTGCCGGTAAAGCGGCTGTGATCCAATTTACCCGTTATTGTGCCGGACACCTGGCGAATAAGAACATCCGTGTCAACTGCGTGACGCCCGGCCCATTCCCTGATCCGAAAAAACTGCCGCCGGAAGCGTTTTTAAAAGAGCTGCGCAACAAAACCATGCTGAAGCGCGTTGGTGTACCGGATGAGATCGTCGGTGCTGTGCTATACCTGGCCTCAGACGCGGCCAGTTTCACAACCGGTGCCAATCTCATCGTGGACGGCGGCTGGACTGCCTGGTGATTGAGTTTCAAATCAGGAAACAAACGAAATTTAAACAGTATGAATTGATTTACAGGAGGAATTATCATGTCATTCTATTTTGGAGAGAAATCATGGCCGGAACTGGAAGAAGCCATCAAGAAAAATACGTTGGTTATCATCCCCGTCGGGACAACGGAAGAGCACGGTCGTCATCTGCCGGTCGAAACCGATGCGATGATCGCAACCCTGTATAGCGACGCGATCGCTGAAGAACTGATCCAGGACAATGTTCCTGTCCTGCTGACGCGACCGATCTACTATGGTTATTCGATGGATATCGTCACCCGCTGGCCGGGCTGTCTGAAAATCCGCACGCGCGTCTTCATGGATTATGTCTACGATATGATCGATAATCTGATGAAAATGGGATTTAAGAAGGTTGCGCTGCTCGACTGCCACGGTAATCACGACGGTCTGCTCCGGACTGTGATGCGCGAAATCGCGGACGCACACGGCAAGTTCATCTGCACACTGGCTCCATCAAAGCTTAGTAAAGATGTCTACAACCAGCTGAAAAAGGATCCTGAAGGCGATATTCACGGCGGAGAATGGGAGACTTCCATGATCCTGGCTTATCGTCCGGAACTGGTCAACCAGAACGAGTATACCTCTGTTGATGCGATCAAATGCAACAATGAGCTGCGGGGACCTGTTTCTACATGGGGTCTTCAGGATACAAAAACCGGGCTGTATGGTGATCCGACCTATGCAACCGCTGAACTGGGCAAGGCCTGTCTCGAAGCGGGCACAAAAGAGTCTGTTCGTATTTTGAAAGAATTCATGAAACTTTGAGGAGGTCTATCGCTATGAGCAACAAACCATTTCAGTTTGAACCGGCATCCTGGATTCCCTTTAAAGACAAGGATGTTCTCGAACGCGTACGTAATATTCCGCGTGAAGAAATGGAAAAGCACGATAATCCGGATTTCAAGATCAAGATTGTACCGGATGTAAACGGTCTTTGGCTAGCTGATATGATTTTGCGTATTCGTGAATCAGATGAGCATGATAAAAAACTGGTCATGCTGATGCCCAATCCGGCTCCGACCGCTTATGAAACGATTGCGGAGCTGATCAACCGGTTCAGAATCAATTGCCGGAACGTCTATACGTTTAATCTCGATGAGTGGGCCAATGAAGACGGAGAGGTCGCCCCGGAAAGCTATACAGCTGGCTTCAACCATTCATTCCTGATGTCATTTTACGGCAACATTGACCCGGCGTTGAGAATGAAGCGCGAGCAGTGTGTGGCTCCGACGACAAAAAATATCAAGGATTACAGTAAAATGATCGAAGAAGTCGGCGAGGGCGGTGCAGATATCTGTTACAGCGGGCCCGGATGGGCCGGTCATATCGCGTTTGTCGATCCAGATACACCGGAGTTCGCCTGTTCGAACATCGATGAGTATCTGCAGATGGGCGCGCGTATCGTCACACTGCATCCGCTGACGATTGCCCAGAATTCTCTGCACGGCTGTTTTGGCTGCAGCGGTGATATCGCCAATGTACCGCCAAAAGCTGCGACGATTGGCCCGGCTGACGTCGTACGCAGCCGAAACCGCCTGGAAATGCACGATCTGACGACGATGGGCTCGTTTTCATCCTGGCAGCGGCTGATCTCCCGCCTCGTCCTTTACGGACCGGTGACACCGCAGGTACCTTCTTCCATCCTGCAGCTGATGCCGACAACTGTTTATGTCGGTGAAAGAATTGCCGAACCGATCGAAGTGCTCGAACGCGTCGGATATTGATCGGCCGGGAAACCGGCAAGGAGGCACAGATGCGGAGTATAGAAAATTTGTATGACTGCAGCGGCAAGGTTGCGATCGTGACCGGAGGCTATGGTCTTTATGGCTGGCCTATTTCTGAGGCGCTGGCGGAAGCCGGCGCCCGGGTCATCATCGCTGCCCGCAGTCTGGATAAATGCCGTGAAGCCGTGGAAACCTTGAATCAGCGGGGGTATGGTGCTGAAGCCGTTTTCCTGGATCAAGGCGATGAGGACTCAATCAAGAATCTGGTTCAGACGGTTGTTGAACGCTGGGGTCGTCTTGATATTCTGGTTAATAACGCAGTCTTGCGGGTTGCCAGCGAAAATCTGGACAAAATGACTGCAGCGGAATGGGAAAAATCACACCGTGTCAACGCGACCGGCCTGGCCGTGTTGTGCCGGGAAGCCGTTAACGTCATGCGCAAACAGAAGTCCGGTTCGATCATCAATATATCGTCTATTCAAGGCGCAGTCGGGCCAAACTTTCCCGTTTACGGTCAAACCGGAATGACCAGCCCCGCATACTATACCTATGAGAAATGGGGGATGGTCGGCCTGACCAAGTGGATGGCCAACCGCTACGGAGGTGAAAACATTCGCGTCAACTGCATCAGTCCCGGTGGTTATACACCCAATATATCCAAGGATGAAACCAACGAATTTGTCATCAACTACAAACGGCTGACACCGATGGGACGGTTTGCGGAAGAGGACGACATCAAGGGACCGATTGTTTTTCTCGCTTCAGATGCGTCGAAATACATTACGGGCCACAACCTGATGCTTGACGGCGGATGGACGAGCTGGTGAACCGGTGTGTTAGAGACTGACGTATTGATTATCGGCGGTGGTCTCGCCGCCATTAAAGCCTGTTTTGAATGCGGGCGTTCCGGTCGCCGGACGATTCTGGCTGTCCAGGAGCGCCTGTGTTCAGGTTCCAGCTTTTATCCACTGACGCCGGCGCTTGGCTGCCTGGCTCCGCGTCTCGATGATCCGGGCGACGCTGCAGTTTTTATGCAGGAAATCAATGAAGCGTCGCAGGGGATGAATGACCCGCTGCTTGGCCGGATCTATATAGACGAAATTCATGATCGGGTCGCTGAATTGCCTGATATGGGCATCGATGTTTCCTTACAACACCAGAACAGAATTGCCTGCTTTGCTAAAAGGGAGCGGGCGCTTTATGTCTGGCGCGACTGGACGCAGACACGTCGACGGATTCGCTTCGCGCTGCAGGCATTTGCGAATGTGCAAATCCTGGAAAAGACCGCTGTCCTTGACCTGTTGAAAGTAGACGGGCAGGTAGCAGGTGCGGTGATGGTCAGCGGTAAAAACGAAGAGCCGATAACGATACAAGCGGGCGCTGTGATTCTGGCAACCGGCGGATTTGGTGCGCTTTATAAACACAGCCTGAACACAGCTGATGTCGACGGAAGCGGGCTGGCGATGGCGTATCAGGCAGGTGCCGGACTCACCAATCTGGAGTTCATTCAGTTTATCCCCGGGTTTCTGCGGCCACGCTATAAAGTGCTGTTTGGTGAATTGTGTCTGCCTTTCTGCAGTGGTTTGTTTGCTGCAGACGGTCGTGAGATCCTGTCACCAATTCTTCCGGAAAACGTGATTCCCGAACAGGTCTTTTCAACACGCGGCCGACACGGACCGTTTACTGTTTCTGACGGTTCGCAGTATTTTGACATTGCGATCATGAACGAAATTCGGAAAACCGGCCGGGATGACGCTGTTGAAATCCGCTTTGACCGCAGAATCATGGAACAGAAGAATGACGCAAACAGCGGATATCTGACCTGGATGAGCGAGAAGATGAAAATCGACTTAATCAATGATCGTCTCTCGATTGCACCGTTTGCACAGGCAAGCAATGGCGGCATCGTCATTGATCCGGATGGCTGGACCGGTGTGCCCGGCCTGTACGCTGCAGGAGAGGCAGCCGGCAGCATGCATGGTGCTGATCGGATTGGCGGATGCGCAGCCGGCAACTGTCTGGTTTTTGGATATCGGGCTGCACACGGAGCTCTTCGCTGGATTATGAGCAATCAAGAAAAGATGCCCGTCACTGAAGTCAGCCGGCAGACCCGGGAGCGCTGGCTGGCAGATAATGAGAAACCTTCACCGTCTCCTGCTGCTGTGATGCAGACAATCCAGACGGTACTTTGGAATCAGGCATCGATCATCCGCAGCGGATCTGGTCTGACTGAGGCAGAGCATGAACTAGGATCACTGCATGATCAGTTTCACACCGGAACCTGCCTGCAGAGGGGCTCCGGGCTGAAAGAGACCATCCGGGCAACACAAAGCCTGCTCTTGGCTGAACGGCTGATTGATGCCATGCAGCAGAGAAAAGAAAGCCGCGGGGCACATTACCGGTCCGATTATCCGGGCACGGACCCTGGTCAGAATCGGCGAATCATCCAACAAATGACAGGTAGAGAACAGCCCGTTACTGGCTGAGGCAAAGAAAAACGTCTAAAGCCGATCTGTTGACGGCTTACGGTGAACAGGAGGTATTCTGATGATTGATCGAAGTAACGTGAAAGCCGTTCAGACCCGTTATCAGGACATGCTATTTAAGTCGGTTGTTCCTTTCTGGCTGAATCACGCACAGGACACGCAATACGGCGGTATCAGCACATGTCTCGACCGGGCAGGCAACATCTATTCGCCGGACAAGAGCGTCTGGATGCAGGGCCGCACCGCCTGGACATTTTCAAGACTGTGCAACCAGTATGGTGTTCAGGATGAATGGTTGAACATGGCGAAAAGCTGTATTGATTTTCTCGACCAACACTGTATTGATCCTGCGGATGGCCGCATGTATTTCACGGTGACACAAGACGGCCGCCCGCTGCGAAAACGCCGTTATTTCTTCAGTGAAGCCTTCTATACGATCGGTCATGCGGAATATGCCCTGGCTGCAGGCGATCAGCAGGCACTTGAACAAGCGAGATACTATTACACGTTTATTTGCAGACTGTATGATGACCCGTCATCTGACCCGTTTAAGATCTGGCCCAAGACATTGCCGGAAACGCGAAGAATGCGTTCGTTCAGCAGCTGCATGATTATGCTCGATGTGACCTCAGTGATGAGACGCTGTGATCCGGAAAACAGTGAGCTGTATGATCGATGGTCGAAACGGTTTGCGGATGATATCATCCGCTACCATTATAAACCTGAATTTCACTGTGTCCTGGAGACAGTCGGTGAGGCAGGCGAATTTCTGTCCGAACTTCCGGAAGGGCGGGTGATCAATGCAGGTCATGCCATCGAGTGTTCATGGTTTATGGCCGATGAGGCGTCCTACCGGAACGACCCGGTCCTGATGCAGCAGGCGCTGGACATTTACAATGGGGCTATGAAATGGGGCTGGGATGAAGTATATGGCGGCATCAAATATTTTGTCGATGTCCTGGGTCATCCGCCGGTGCAGTACGAGCACGATATGAAGCTCTGGTGGCCGGTCAGTGAAGCGCTGATCGCATCGCTCAAACATTATCTGGAAACCGGCGGGCAGCGCTACTGGAACGATTTTGAACGATTGAC
>JAAYBY010000187.1 GCA_012729935.1 Clostridiaceae bacterium
GCCCCCGCAACGGTTGAGTAGCTTTCCGAAAGGATATACCCGTCGCTGTTTTCCAGCAGATTGGCATTGTGAATCAGTCCTGTCAACGGCAGACCGGCAGATTGCACCAGCACGTCAGCTTGTTCAACGATCTGCTCAATTGTACGCGTAAATGGACGATATGGATTGACAACCATCCAGACGTCCGGACTTGGCTGCAGTTCAGCCAGACGGTTCTTGAAAGAGGCTACAACCCGCGCGCCCATTGCCTCGCCGCCGATATCCAGAACAGCATATCTTGAGCGGTCGTCAAATACACTTTGAATTTCCGCCGGAACAGCCGGAACATCAACATTGGTTCCGGCGAATACAGGCGCAATCAGCCTGATACCCTGTTCATTGACCAGCATACGGGCATCAGCTGAACGGAAAAACGGATTGATCGTATCCAGATCACAAAGCGTTACATCGTGTTGTTGATTGCGAAGCCAGATCGCATAATTAACACTTACTTCCGATTTGCCGCTGCCATAGGCACCCAGGATCACCGTCACACGATTCGGTTTGTGTTTCAACCCACATCTACTCATCATTTAGTTCACCTTCAGGTTCATGTTCGGACTTCAATGTATCAGTCCATCCTTTTTTTTTCAAGCGATTGCATGGCAACCTTTCATCAGGTACACTATAAGGGGTTGTTTTCGCTTTCTCCTGTTCCTTCGTTGACAGACCTTGAAGGCGTATGTTTCAATGGGCAGAGCAACCTGAATGATCAAGATAATAGTGGAGGTTCTCTATGAATATTCTGGTCGCCGGCGCGGCAAGCTGGACAGAAAACTACGCAACGGTCTCTGAAAAATTGTTTATTGGTGTAACGATGGCTCTGCTGGGCATTGTCATTGTTGTGATTATTCTGGCTTTGATCAGCGCTGTTGTCAGCCTGATTTCCCGTCTGATCAACCGCGATCGAAACACAAGTACCTCCGGTCATACAAGAAAGACCCAAAACGAAGTGACGCAGCCTGTGATTGCCAAGACTTCGAAGTCTGCTTCAGTCAGTGCTTCGAATCCTTCACCGGATCTGATCGCAGTTATCGCCGCTGCTATTGCTGCATACAGAACAGAAGACGGACAGCGGTCCACAGCTGGTTTTTTGGTCCGCCGCATCAGACGCGTTTGACGGAGGTAAATAATAATGCTGACAGATATTTTTAGTGCGTTTGCTGATACATTCAGCAGTCTCTGGGAACGATCCGGGCTGGCCAACATGGATCTGCAGAGTCTTGGCATGATCCTGATCGCGTTAGTCCTCTTTTATCTGGCGATCGTTAAAAAATTCGAGCCGCTGCTGCTCCTGCCCATTGCATTCGGTATGCTGCTGACCAACCTGCCGATGTCTGGCATTTTTCATATGGAATTCTTTGACCCCGAACATATCAAGGCGCTGGGCTACGAAGACGGAACCCTGTTTGCGATCAATGAGGTCTTTTCCAAAGGTGGTCTGCTCGACTTCCTGTATCTTGGTGTTAAACTGGGCATCTATCCGCCGTTGATTTTCCTCGGTATCGGTGCCATGACTGATTTCGGTCCGCTGCTTGCCAATCCAAAATCACTTTTACTGGGAGCTGCTGCACAGGTCGGCATCTTTGTTGCCTTTTTCCTCGCACTGTTCATGGGGTTTACGCCTCAACAGTCAGGTGCAATCGGTATTATCGGCGGTGCTGACGGACCGACGGCCATTTTCCTGGCTAAAACACTGGCACCCGAACTGCTCGGGGCTATTGCGGTTGCCGCCTATGCCTACATGGCTCTCGTTCCTGTCATTCAACCGCCGATCATGCGTATGCTGACGACTCATCGCGAGCGCAGTGTCGTCATGGCCCAGCTCCGCCCTGTATCACGCACAGAGCGGATTGTCTTCCCGATCGC
>JAAYBY010000188.1 GCA_012729935.1 Clostridiaceae bacterium
CATCCGAATGATGCGGCGCGTGATCCGTTACAATGCAGTCGATGGTGCCGTCGGCAATCCCTTCAATGACCGCTGTTACGTCATCATCTGTACGCAGCGGCGGATTCATTTTGGCCATCGTATTGAAGTTCAGGCAGTGTGCTTCAGTCAGCGCAAAATAATGCGGACAAGTTTCAGCGGTGATGCGGACACCACGCGCCTTTGCCTCGCGGATGATTCGTACAGATGATCGACAGCTGACATGAGCAATGTGGACAGGAATATCGAGGTATTCTGATAAAAGGCAGTCTCGGGCAACCATGATCGACTCGGCCGTATCAGGAATTCCGGCAAGGCCGAGCGCTGTCGATGTCAGTCCTTCATTCATCGATCGACCGGCAGCCAGGCTCAGATCCTCACAATGAGAGATGACGCTTAAGCCGAATTGCCAGGCATATTGCATTCCTTTACGCATCATTTCGGAAGATTCAATCGGCCGGCCATCATCGGAAACAGCAACAATCCCCGCCTCTTTCATCAGACCCATTTCTGCCAGTTCCAAACCTTTCTGTTCTTTACTGACTGAACCAATCGGCAGGACGCGTGCATGTCCGACACGTGCGGCTTTCTCCAGCATATAGCGAACGACCGCTTCGTGATCACAGACCGGACGTGTATTAGGCATACACGCAACTGTTGTAAAGCCACCTTTCGCAGCGCTTTTCGTTCCTGATTCAATGTCTTCCTTGTACTCAAATCCGGGATCACGCAGATGGCAGTGCGCATCAATCAACCCTGGGAAAACAGCTCGTCCGGACGCGTCAATGATCCGGTCCGGGGTTTGCGTCAAATGGTCGGTGAAGTGTCCATTTTCTATAAAAACCGAGCCCCCCGCAACAGGTTCCTGATCAACGGACGGATCCAGGACAGTTGCATTTCGTATCTCTATAATCATTGAAGTTGGCTCCTTCTCGATGTGAGCAGATACAGAACAGCCATGCGAATGGCAACGCCATTTGTCACTTGCTCTTGAATGACCGATTGTTCGCTGTCATAGACAACAGTTGGCATCTCGACACCGTGATTGCATGGGCCGGGATGCATGACAATAGCGTCCGGCCTGGCTAGACGAAGCTGTGATTGATCAACAGCAAAGAAACGGGCATACTCTGCGATTGACGGAAAACTGGCCTGCTTCATTCGTTCAAGCTGAATGCGCAAGCCCATGACTACGTCAGCATCTCGAACAGCATCCTGAATCGATGAACAAACAGCTGCTCCCATCTTATCCAGTTCAGGCGGCAAAAGTGTCGCAGGAGCTGCCACGCGTACTTCTGCTCCCATTTTGATCAGTCCCCATAAATTACTGCGGGCAACGCGACTGTGCATCAGATCACCGACTATCGCCACACGAAGACCGGAAAGCCGACCTTTCTTTTCGCGCATGGTAAATAAATCAAGCAGCGCCTGGGTTGGATGCTCATTCATGCCATCTCCGGCGTTAATCACTGATGCTTTTAAATGCGGAGCAATGAGGTGTGGAGCACCGGATTGCGGATGCCTGATAATCAGCACATCTGTTCCCATCTGATCAATGGTTCGTGCTGTATCGATCAGTGATTCGCCTTTATTGACACTACTGGAACTGGCAGAAATATTGGCGGATGAAGCACCCATAAATTTTGAAGCCATCTCAAACGATAACCGCGTTCGTGTGCTGTTTTCATAAAACAATGTAATAACAGATTTCCCTTGCAGATGTGCCGTTTTTTTGCTGGTCGCCGATAAGACCTGCTTCATCATCTGAGCCGTGTCAAGAATGCCTTCAATTTCAGTGCGGCTGAGCGTCTGGATGCCGAGAAGATCTTTATGATTGAGTATCATTGATCAGCCTTTCTGCTCTAGTTCACTGAGCTCTACACCATCTTCACCGTCAACTTCACGCAGCTTCACATGGATGACTTCTGAGCGGGATGTTGGAACGTTCTTTCCAATATAATCTGCGCGAATGGGCAGTTCACGATGACCTCTGTCGATTAGAATAGCCAGTTGTATCAACCGTGGCCGACCGAGGTCAAACAGTGCATCAATGGCAGCCCGACAGGTTCGGCCGGTGTACAGCACATCATCAACCAGGATCAGTTTCTTGTCCTGAACCGAGAACGGAAGTGATGTATCGTTGATCACCGGATGCTCAGCCAGCATACTCAAATCGTCGCGATAAAAAGTGATATCAAGAACGCCTGTTCCGGGGCGTCTGGCTTCGATCTCTTCAATTCTTGATGCAATCCGGTTTGCTAAAGGAACACCGCGTCTTTGGATACCGATCAGATAAAGATCGTCCACGCCTTTGTTTTTTTCAAGTATCTCATGAGCGATTCTGGTTAAAGCCCGATCGATCATCGATGCGTCCATCAGGATAGCTTTGGGTTGCTGCATGCTATTTCACCTGCTTTCAATTCAATTATTCAATTACACAAAAAAACCTTCCTTTGTCTGGTGGAAGGTTTCTAAAAAGCATCTACAGCCTGACCGAAATCAGTCTGCTTATTCACTTAGAACCCTTCCAGCCTCGCAGGACCTGTTTAAAGGTATCCTTTTAATAAGCATAACGGATGAATTGACAGAATGCAATAACCTTGTTAAGATAATCCGGTAACCCCGTTTCTTTTGCAGCAGCATGAAATAGGCAAAACCTAGAAAAGACGACAAGACCGCGATGAGCGGCTCTTTTTTTGTTCATTTTGTTGTAATATA
>JAAYBY010000189.1 GCA_012729935.1 Clostridiaceae bacterium
CGACAGCAGCGATTCTGCTGCCGACGATACCCAGATCGCCGGTATAGCGGCTATTGCCCATGCCGTCAATAATCGTTGCATTCCTGATGATCAGATCGTAATCAATCATATGCGTTAAACATCTCCTTTTAACATAGCATCCTTCTTCTATTTTAGAATGGATTTTCTTGTGATACGTTCATAAGTCTGCCAGCGTGATGAGAAAAATGTACAAAAAATGGACACGAGTGCTCACATGTCCTTTCTGAATGTTCTGGGCGATACATTTTCATGTTTTTTAAAGGTAGTAGCGAAGTGCTGAGAAGAGCTGAAGCCCAGATCCGCACTAATAGAGGCGATTGAGCAGCTTTCATGTTTAAGCAGCGTTTTTGATTTTTCAATTCTCAGGAAGGTTATATACTCGTGGATGGACATACTGAACTCGCTCATGAACAGTCTGCTTAAGTGGCGCAGGGATAATCCTGTATTTTTCGCCACATCTTCAACAGAAATCTGATTGGTATAGTTGTTGTTGATATAGTCCAGTGATTTAGCCAGATAGCTATTTGTTGAATGCATGTTCTTTTTGAGTTTTTCATTCAGCTCCTCTGACAAATGGATATAAAGCTCGTAGAAATATAGTTTCTGTAGATCGTTGGAAAATCGTTCGCCGGTATGGTTCTCATAGATTCTCTGGAGAACATCACTGACCTGGTTATTGGCGAGAATTTTGGTATAGCTGTGGGTATTTGCCTTTACTTCAGATAAGAAACTGAAATCGCCTGATTTCGCATCTTTGGAGAGGCCGTTCAGATTCCCAGGTGAAAATACCAGGCACGCAGCCTTGCATTTCTCGTTTTTCTTGAGAATTAAGTTATGTACGATACCCGGGAAGATGATGAGGCATTCATTTTTTTTGACTTTGACGTACTGGTTGTTGACCTGCAGGTACAGAAAACCGGAGATGACGCTCATCAGCTCTACGGCACCTTGGTGGGTATGATCCAAAAATGTGTCGCCGTCTTTATAGGTCGTCATGTTGAATAAGCTGATTCTGGGGTTCAGGTTTTCATCGGAAAAAATCTTGATGAGTTGACTTGAATCATGATCCATTTTGTCTATTCCTATCTATGACCATTCAGATCGCATCACGGCTATTTCAGCCGATCTTTTCAGGTTGGACACGTGCAGCTGCGCATTAATCCGATCATTTGCCTTTCATTATACCTAAAACAGAGCGCTTATGCGTGCTGCCAGGTTTCCCGGACACAATCAACAGCTTTTTGAATACCAGCCATGCCTGTAAAGCTTGCTTCTTCAATGCACAGCCATTTATCATACCTGTTTGCCTTGAGATAGGTAAAAATTTCCTTTAGCGGAACGACACCTGTCCCGATCAGCGTCGGCTCGAATGTTCCATACTGCTTCATATCGGACACATGAATGGTTTCGACATCCGGTAATACGGTCTTCAGAAGCGGCAAAGGGTTTACGCCAAAAGCAACCGGATTACCTGTATCGAAGTTGATGCCGATGCCTGTATTCATAATCCCTTCATAAATATCAAGAAAAATTTCTGGCGGATAGCTGAAGTCTGTGTGGTGCCACGCACCGGGCTTTGCGTGGTTCTCGTAAAGCAGCTTGACACCATATTCATCAGCTGTCTGTGCACTTTCACGAAGTCCCTGTATTGCCAGGGCAGTGCCCTGTTCTCTGCCCATTTGCGGATGTGCCTGACCGGCAAGTACCCGCAGAAAACTGATGTTCAACTCGCTGCACAGTGCGATATCCCGCTTCAGGTAATCCATCTCACGTTTCCTCTGCAAGGCTTCTGGATGAGTGAAGTCAGGGTAAGTCGTTGCCATCACGATTGGCATGCCTACCTGGTGGATATCTGCTTTGAGTGTGCTTAAATAGCTGGGTGTATGGCTCTTGAAGAATGCCATGCTGACATCTATGCCATCAAGCCCAATTCCTTTGGCCGCATTCGCCCATTGTTTGATGGACATGTTACCGTTTATCATCTCTTCGAAGAGTGAAACGGGCAGGCAACTCATTTTCATAGAAAACCTCGCTGAGAGAAAATTTCGATCAGGGTCATCTGCGATATAAAAATCGCGAACAGAATATATTCTCTCGATTATCCTTGCGATAATCAGCAGTTTTGGGTACCCCTGTTTTTACCGTTCCTCTTTGACTGGTACATAGCGTCGTCTGCCCGTTTTAAAGCGTCGTTGTAACTCTCATCCGAGTTTTTGAAACAGGCTGCACCAATGGAAACGGTCGTTTTTATGTCTAGATTTTCAACTTTGCAGTTGGTCTGCTCAACGGCCTGCAAAATTTTACTCATAAAAGAATCCAGATTGTCTTTTGTTATGCCTTTGGTGAACAAGACAAATTCCTCGCCGCCCCAGCGGTAAATGCCATCTTCGTCGCGAATTACACTTTTTATCTGTTGCACAACCCTTATAAGTACGCGGTCGCCAATTTCATGACCGTATGTATCGTTGACATGTTTAAAATCATCAAGGTCAATAATCAGTAGATTATAAACACCGCCTTTGGCCTTGAACCGGTTGAAACCGTCAGCTATTGTTTTAAGGGCTGCCCGTCTGCTGCCAGCCCCTGTGAGTAGATCTGTTTCAACTTCCGTCTTGAGCGGCTTGGTTGAACGGGAATAGTACATCCGTTCAGCGAGAATAAATGCGTTGGCACCGATGAGAACCAACAGCACGGTAACGCCCCAGATAATCATCAGGACTGACTGCCGTTCGCTATTGGCTTGCTCGACGGCAGCGGCAATATTTGCTTCAAGATTGTCATAATAAACACCCATCGCCAGGATCCAGTTGTAATCTGCATACAGCTTGGC
>JAAYBY010000190.1 GCA_012729935.1 Clostridiaceae bacterium
CATATAATCTGCCGTTTCGTTGCCATTAATAGCACTGCCTTTCCACCCCCTTACGGGAGTAATATAACAGCATTTATTTATTAGGCTACGACTATGTTTTTAGCGGCATTTTTTATTGGGCGATTCGTAGACTTGCGATGATTGGCGCAAACGCGTATACTGAAAGCACCTTCTATGCAAACATAAATAAATGGCGGAAGAGCGAAACGTGCGGCGTACAGCCAAACTGTCGCTGCGCAATTGGATGAACTGCGTTAGGGAGGTATCAGATGAAGATTAAAGAAATTCTGGACAAGAACGGCAGAACGCCGGACAAGCTGATCAGTAGTCTACTGGAGTACCAAAAAACCACTTTATGTAATTATCTGACAGAAGACGATTTAAGAGAATTTGCTAAAGAAACAGGAATCCCGCTTAGCAGAATATCAAGTGTTGCTTCTTTCTATTCACTTCTATCAACCGAAAGCAGAGGCAGATACATCATACAGGTTTGCTATGATGTCCCTTGCTACGTGAATAATTCTGTCAATATTGTCAAAGAGCTTGAAAAAAATCTTGGGATTAAGATGGGTCAGACAACCGAAGATGAGACCTTCTCGCTTGAGTTTTCAAGCTGTCTTGGCTGTTGCGACAAAGCACCAGTTATGCAGATCGGTGAAACACTTTACGGAAATCTAACCTCTGAAAAGATTGCTTCAATCTTGGACAAATACAGGGGGGAAAAAGATGAGTGATCAATATTTATCTAAAAACATGCTGACAAGACGTTTTGGCGTCATCAATCCCGAATCTATTGAAGAATACATCAATGATGGTGGTTACAGCGCATTGAAAAAAGCATTGAGTCTAAAAGGGAGCGAGATCATTGAAGAAATTAAACGCTCTGGATTAAAAGGCCGCGGTGGAGCTGCTTTCCCAACCGGATTGAAAATGGAAGCTGTCAATCTGGCCGAAGGCTCATCAAAATACATCATCTGTAATGCTGATGAAGGTGAACCCGGTAACTTCAAAGACCGTTATCTGATGGAAAACGACCCTCACCAGATCATTGAAGGAATCGTCATCTGTGCCTATGCCTCTAAAATCAATCACGGATATTTTTTCATTCGCGGTGAATATATCAAAGCCACTAAAATTGTTGAACATGCGCTTGATCAGGCACGGGCTGAGGGGTATCTCGGAGATAACATTCTTGATTCAGGTTTCAATTTTGACATCGAAGTCTATAAAGGAGCCGGTGCCTATGTCTGCGGTGAGGAATTTTCTCTGCTGGCCACGCTGGAAGGCCGCGCAGGTCGTGCTGCCTACAAACCGCCATTTCCGACTATTTGCGGATTATACAACAAGCCGACACAAATTAACAACGTAGAAACATTCTGCAATATTCCTCATATATTGCAGATGGGAGGGGCAGCATTTTCAAAAATCGGCACACCCTCTTCCACAGGAACCAAGCTTATCTGCCTGAGCGGAAATATCAGACAGCCGGGATTATATGAGGTTGAATTGGGAACCTCCGTCAAAGACATTATTGAGAAACTTGGAATGGGGGTTCCAAGAAACAGGAAAATAAAAATGGTTCAGCTTGGTGGTGCCTCAGGTCCTGTTATACCCGAAAGTATGCTTGCTATAAAGCTGGATAATCAGGACATGCAAAAACATAACCTGAGTTTTGGGTCTGGCGCTGTCATTGTCATGGATGACCGGATTGATGTATTGGATATTCTAAAGCGGATTATTAAGTTTTTTCATCATGAGTCTTGCGGTAAATGTACGCCATGCCGAGAAGGACTTCTCCAGATCCTTATTTTGCTAGACAGATTCATTGATGAAACTGCCAATGAGTCTGATCTTCAGCTACTGGAAATCCTTATCGAAACCATCAGCCTGACTTCCATTTGCGGACTTGGACAGGCGGCTCCGACGGCTGTTAAAAGTGTACTGGAATACTTTAGAGAAGAATTCACAGATAGAATACATACCACTGCCTCTGCCCTGAAGGGAGGATCATAAGATTATGGTAAACATAAAAATAAACAACAGAGAAGTTAGTGTTCCTGAAGGAACGACTATTCTTAATGCGGCAAAAGAAAATGGAATTACCATTCCCAATCTTTGTTATCATCCCGATCAGGAGATAAAAGCCAATTGCAGGGTCTGTGTTGTGGAAGTTGAAGGTGCGAAAACCCTTCAGGCTTCCTGTGCAACAGAAGTTAGAGAAGGAATGGTTATCCGTACGAATACCAAAAAAGTCAGACAGGCAAGAAAGGTAATCATTGAGCTGCTGCTTGCTAATCATGACTTAAACTGTATTGCCTGCAAACGTAATACAAAATGCTCATTACAGGACATTGCAGCCAGCATCGGGGTTCGCGAAAGTCCATTTACGAACGTTCTGATCAAACAGGAAATTGATACATCAAGCTCTTCAATTGAACGAAATCCGAATAAATGCATCAGATGCGGACGCTGCATACAGATGTGCAGTCAAGTACAAAGCCTGGCCATACTCGATTATATAGGAAGATCTGATTCAGTGAATGTCAAACCAGCTTTTGGCATGTATCTCAATAATGTTATGTGTGTCGCTTGTGGACAATGTTCCGCCGTCTGTCCTGTTGCGGCAATCACAGAAAAAGAAGATATTGAAAGCGTATGGGAAGCGATCAATGATCCTTCTAAAACAGTTGTCGTTCAGACGGCTCCTGCCGTAAGAGTGTCTCTGGGAGAGGAGTTTGGTCTGGAGCCCGGAAGCATTATTACAGGCAAACTGGTTGCTTCTTTAAGGGAATTAGGTTTTGACAAAGTATTTGATACAAACTTTGCAGCAGATCTGACGATCATTGAAGAAGGAAACGAATTGCTCAAAAGAGTCAAAGAAGGCGGTGTCCTTCCAATGCTGACTTCCTGCAGTCCGGGATGGATCAACTTCATTGAGCAGTATTACCCTGAGCTTTTACCTCATTTGTCTTCATGTAAATCACCACAACAGATGTTTGGAGCATTGGCAAAAGACTATTATGCAAAAAAAATAGGGAAAAAGGCTGAAGAAATTTTCAGTGTTTCAATTATGCCCTGTACAGCCAAGAAATTTGAGGCAAAGCGTGAGGAAATGAGGCAAGATGGAATAAACTATGATGTAGATGTGGTATTGACCACCCGTGAGCTTGGGAAAATGCTCCGGCAAGCAGGGATTGATTTTAATCTGCTTGATGAAGATGAGTATGATGCCCCGTTTGGCATCTCGACAGGAGCTGGTGCCATTTTTGGAGCAACAGGCGGTGTCATGGAAGCGGCACTTCGGACAGTTTATGAAGTTGTCACCGGAAAAACCCTTGAGAATCTTGACTTTAGAGCCGTTCGTGGATTGGAGGGGATTAAAGAGGCTGAAGTTGACCTGGATGGAATGAAAGTGAAAGTTGCTGTTGCTCATTCACTATCAAATGCTCGTAAAGTCATGGACTTGATTAAAAGCGGTCAAGCAGATTATACATTCATTGAAGTCATGTGTTGCCCGGGAGGGTGCATCGGCGGAGGTGGCCAACCAATTGGTGGCACAAATGAACTTCGCTTAAAAAGAATGAACGCCATATATCAGGCAGATCTTGGGTTACCTCTGCGAAAATCACATGAAAATCCCG
>JAAYBY010000191.1 GCA_012729935.1 Clostridiaceae bacterium
GATCAACGTTGGTATTCATGATGGTGTTGATTTCTGTCAAGGGGTAGCGCATCTCGAGCATATCCTGAAGATCCGCGTTGATGATTTTTTCGTCAAATGTCTTCTCTTTATTGTCGTCATAAAGGATGCGATTGCCTGATTTCATGACCAGGTAAACTTTGTTGTCTATCATTTCAGCGCCGTCAATATAATCAGAATAGGCCAACATCAACACAAGAACGTCTCTTTTCCGCGTGACTGAATAGTCAGTTTCGCTTGTTTCGTTACGATCAGTTCCATGTGTTGTTGCTACAGAGCCCGTTTGTGATGTTTCAGCAGGCGGTTGGGTCGTTGCATCAGCAGGCTGTGTGGTGGTTTGTGTCGTTTCGGGTGTCGTGTCAGTGGAAACTTCCGATGACGTCGTGGTTGTAATTTGAGTTGTAGTAAGGCTTGTTTCGGCGGTGGGCAGCAATTCTTCAGAGGAAGTCAGTTCAGATTGACGCTCACCGACATCCGTATGAACTATCTCTGCATGTGGAATGCCACAGCCAGTCGATAGCAGTACAACAACAAGAACCAATACAGAAAATATTTTCATGCTCACCTCGTGGTCGACACATTCCTCACATCTATTCTATCATTTTGCTCGCGTTCCAAGACTGATATAATATTGACAGCTCACAAATGCGTCTAAACGAGGAGTCACGAATGAAACACTGGATCTATATCTGTCAGAATTGTCTGTCTGAACATGCTACGGAAAGAATGCTCAGCAGATGTCCGGCCTGCAACGGATTACTCGATCTTGAACAGAAAAGAGAAACACAAGTTTGGCAGGTTGATCTGACATAGCCGGGACTCTGGCGCTATCGATCGTTGCTTCCAGTAGAGCCGGATCAGGATATCATAACGTTAGGTGAGGGGATGACGCCACTGCATCAGATCAATTATGCGGGTATCAGACTTTGGCTAAAACACGATTACCTCTGCCCGACCGGATCCTACAAAGATCGGGGTGCTGCCGTGCTCGTCAACCGTGCGTCATCACTGGGGGTTAGATCCGGCGTAGAAGACTCGTCCGGTAACGCCGGCTGCGCGATTGCGGCCTATTGTGCGCTCGCGGGCATGAGCTGCCAGATTTATGTCCCTGCTGGTACGTCTCCTAATAAACTGCGACAGATTGAAGCGTATGGTGCAGATATCATCAAAATTTCCGGCACCCGTCAGGATACCAGTGATGCCGTAAAGCACGCAGCCAAAACTTCGACCTATCTGAGCCACATCTACGACCCTCATTTTTATCAGGGAACCAAAACAATCGCCTTTGAACTCTATGAGCAAATGCAGGGGAATCTACCCGATCAAATCATCCTGCCGGTTGGGCACGGTACCCTGCTGATCGGCATCTGGCATGGGTTTTCCCAATTGATGGAGCTCGGACTAATCACGCACATACCGGAGCTGATTGCTGTGCAGGCTGCTGCCTGTGCTCCACTCTATGCTGCGTGGTCAGGATCAGAGACGCCAGGCTCACTGCCAACGCTGGCTGAAGGCATCGCGATTGCCCGACCGCCCAGGTTAAAACAGATGCTGCGAGCTGTTCGTGAAAGCAACGGTCGTGTTGAGATCGTCAGTGAGTCAAATATTGCGGACAGTCAATCTGAAGCCTGGCGACATGGTTTGTTCATCGAGCCAACGTCAGCGGTTGTTCTGGCTGCTGCAGTCAACCTGTCACTACAGGGGTTCCTGGCTGAACGAACCGTCTGCCTGCTCAGCGGACATGGTCTGAAAAGTGTTTGCTGAATACCAGATTATGAAAGACGTACAAAGAGTGAAAAATCCATTCATGACCTTCTTTGGTATAATGGCAGCGGAAGTAGATTGGAGGGCGCATCATGCTTGAGGTCAACGAAGTCTGCAAATCCTACGGCAAGCTCGTAGCTAACGATCACGTCAGTCTGAAGGTCCACTCCGGTGAAATTGCCATTCTGCTCGGACCGAACGGCGCGGGTAAATCAACCTTGATCAAATGCATCACCGGCTTACTGCGTTTCAGCGGCAGCATCACCATTGCTGGTTTCCCAAACAAATCTCTCGACGCCAAGCGTCGTCTGGGCTATGTCCCGGAAACGCCTGCTCTATATGATTTACTGACTGTTTCAGAGCATCTGGAATTTATCCAACGAGCATACCGCGTGCGAGAAGAGGACTACGCCAGGGAACTGCTGGAACGATTTGAGCTGTGGGATAAAAGAGAGAAGCTTGGCAAAGGTCTGTCAAAGGGCATGCAACAAAAACTGTCAATCTGCTGTGCTTTACTGCCTCGCCCGCAAGTCATTGTTTTTGATGAACCAATGGTCGGTCTTGACCCACATGCAATCAAGCAACTGAAAACTCTATTCGGAGAGTTGAAAGACCAGGGCTGTTCGCTGCTGATTAGCACCCACATGATTGACAGCGTTGAAAACAACTGGGATGTCGCGCATATCATGGTCGAAGGGAGATTTGCCGCAACACGGACTCGACTGGAAGAAATGGCTCAGGAAAAATCTCTTGAGGAGTTGTATTTCAGCATAACGGAGGCTCCGTCATGAAACGGCCGCTGCTCTACTTATTGCTGACTCGTTTTAAAAACCAGATCCTATCGCTGCTGAAAAGTCCAGGCAAGCTGATTTACATTTTGTTTATGGTGGCCATGCTGGTGCTTGTTATGATCACGGGCAGGCAGCAGCCGCCAGAAACATCGATACAGCGCGATATCGGCGAGCTTTTTGCGGGTCTTTTTGTCCTCTATCTGCTGATGTTCATCCTGCTCGCCAAGCGCGGCTTTGACAGTGGCGCCAGTTTGTTTAAGCTTTCAGATGTCAATCTCGTTTTTACAGCACCCTTCCGATCGAGTTCCGTGCTGCTTTTTGGTCTGATTCAGCAGATGGGTACGTCACTGCTGCTCGGGTTCTTTCTGGTTTTCCAGTTTTCCTGGTTGCGCCAACTCTATGGAATTTCGCTTGGCACGCTGCTGCTGATTCTATTCGGGTATGCACTGACTGTCTTTTTAGCCCAGCTGACCGCTATGGTGCTTTACAGTTTCACCAGCGCCAATGAAAAAAGCACCCGACTCGTCAAACTGCTTTTCTATGGTCTGATCGCTCTTTATGCTGGCTGGGCAGTGTGGCATTTGCTGCGGGACACAGATCAGTTATTCACGGTTTTATCCTGGCTGGGCACTCACAAACTGACACGCTTTTTCCCCGTCGTCGGCTGGATCAGTTCGATTGTCGTTGGCTCTGCCACCGGATCCGTGATGATGATCCTCCTGGGCAGTCTGGCCTGCTTACTTTTTCTGGCAATACTGGTTGGATTACTGGTCGTTTCACGGCCGGACTATTACGAGGATGTTCTGCAGACAACCGAGATGAATTATTCCGCGATAACGGCCCAGAAGGAAGGCAAAGTCACCGAAATGGCACCACGCAATGTACGTCTGGGCAAGGTTGGTCTAAACCGTGGAGCAGGTGCTACAGCCTTTTACCATAAGCATAGAATTGAGAATCGGCGAAGCCGTATCATCATTTTAAACGGACAATCATTGATTTTCATTATGATTGTCATATTCGTTTCCTTCTTTATGCGCGAAGCAGGCATGATTGCCGTATTTGCTTTCAGCACCTACATGCAGCTGTTTAGCACATCCCTCGGACGATTGGTCAAAGAACTGGCCAAACCTTATATATATCTTGTCCCTGAACCCTCTTTGAATAAATTGCTGCAAAACGTGCGGGAAAGCATTCCGGGCACGCTGGTCGAATCGCTGATTCTGTTTATTCCCCTGGCGTTGATCCTCAAGCTCGAACCGGCGACGCTGATCGGCTGTATCATAGCCCGCTTCACGTATGCTTATCTCTTCACAGCCGGGAACATCTTGGTTGAACGCGTTTTCGGAACAGTATCCGCTAAGGTGCTGGTGTTTTTCTTTTATTTTCTTGCACTCATGATCATGTCTTTGCCAGGCGTTGTGCTGGCAATCGTGCTGAATAGCCTGGGAATTGTCCTGATCACCGACACCTTCACTGTTTTTTTGGCTTTGGCTGTCACCAATACTGCTGTGACACTGCTGGTTTTCTACCTATGCCGAAACATGCTGCAGTACGCAGAATTAAACAACCGGTGAAGCAATAATGGATGTTGTATATAACTACCTGAATCAGGATCCGGTCTTACACATGGACATGCTGGAAGCTTTGCGCCATGACGAGGCTGATGTTTTACAGGCCAGTGAAAAAGGTGTCTTGCTGAAACACCGTAATCGTGGGCTGCTGCTCCTGAGTGTGCGTGACGTACAAACGGCAAAGTCATATCTGCTTTCTCTGAACGAAACAGATGTGATTGTTGCCCGACAGGATTTCTGTCTGCCACTTGCCGACGCATTACTCCATCTTGATTATGCTGTGTCGTGTATCCAGCATGCCTATCTAAAAAGGAAACCTTTGATTCTTCCTGAGTTGAACGTTCAGGTTAAGCCTTTGACCGTTCAGCATCTACCATTTGTGATGGAGCATTATTCATTACAGTTGGATGAGCAGTATCTGATTGACCGACTGCAAAAACAAGCTGTCTACGGCATTATTTATCAAAGAGAGCTGGCTGGATTTGCCGGATTTCATTCCGAAGGATCACTGGGCATGCTGGAAATTTTGCCGGAGTGGAGACAAAAAGGGTTAGGTTATTATCTCCAGGTCTTTATGACGAATCTTGCTATTCAGCAAGGCCGCGTTCCTTTCACCCAGGTGAAAGAAGGCAACGAAGCCTCAATGCGCCTGCAGCAAAAGGCTGGATTTACGGCCGCACAGCAGCCTGTTTACTGGCTGTTGCGATCACATGACTGATCGTTGTGGTACAGAAAAACAGGGTTCAATTGTGCGCTTGCTTAGTTCGTGCAATCGAGAAAAAACTGATTGATCTGACCCATCAGCTCCTGGTTGAGATCCTGGGCCAGAGATCTGTCCAGCGTTTTATAAAATGCCTGATCAATGTCATAAGGAATGTTTTGTTCGTGCAGGTCGTACAGCTGGCGGTAATTCTTATTTACTTCGTCGATATAGGCAATAGCCGCCTGCGAACGGAAAAGGCTGTTATGACCATTGCGCCCAGCTTCACTAACAGCAATTGAGCGCACATTTTCATTTGTAATCTGATCCATTCTTGCGATGATAGCGCTTCCTGTATAACTAACCATCTCATCTTCTGTGCCATGGATGATCAGAATCGGCACATCGGCACTATTTATAGCGTCTATTGCCGAGATGTCCGCTGCCTTGCCAAACAGCATCCTCTGATACATCCAGAGAAAAGGATACTGGATGTCTGCAAACATCCCCATCATATGCCTGGCCTGCTCGAGCACGATACCCATCGCGGTGTCCGGGGCGGCAACTGACACAACACCACTGATCGCGTAATCGTCCCCGAGAACAGCAGCGACAGCATAACCTCCCCAGCTGTGGCCAAACAGCACTTTATCTAATTTGGATAGCTGCGAATTCGTATCGATGTAGTCCAGTGCAGCTTTCAGATCCAGCAACGACTGCGGAAATCCGCGGGTTGATTTTCCTTCACTGTCAAAACTGCCTGTGGCATCATAGGCGAAAACTTGCCAGCCCTGGTCGAGAAAATAGAATATCTGCGGCAGATAGGTGTCTGCGCCGCCGCCAATGCCATGAGAGACAATCACCAGACCTTGCTGGCTGCTTTCCCCATATAAATAACCTTGCAGATTATTGTTGCCGGACTTGAATTGCAGCAGAGACCTGGGATATTTTTCAGCGTAATCATCGTAGCGCAACCCGGCAGTTATTGTTTCATCGTGTCTTTCGTAGCGGGGGAACTGGTTATCGTAGATCAATTTAACAGCGACCATGGATATGAGTGAAAAAACCAGGACGACAGCAACAGCAACGACTAACACGTTCTTCCAGGTTATCTTTTTTTTGATTTTTTGCATTTTGACCTCGCAGGGAAACTGATGATTCTTCCGAATGTATTGCCGCCTCATAATAGGGGGATAATTTCCCTGTGTCAAGTTAACGTAAGACAAAATGGTCACAAAAATTCCGCTGATATAGTAGTTTTGATTGAAAAATCATGATTTTAGGTGCTTAATGCGATAAATCGGATATAACATCTTTCCTTCAACGCAGAAATCCTTTTGCTACGGTATACAAAACATCAATTAGAGTTCGGCTTTCTGAATCGTTCTGCTCGTTTGGATCAGACATCAGGCTCTGATGGATGATGCTCTGACTGCTCTGCATGGCTTTGAGCCGACTTTGTTCTGCCTGTATATCGGCCTTTTCAGCTTCTCTGGCCTTGTGAAGGCCGCCGGAACGGATGAAGTTTACAATCCGCTGAAGCTCATGGCGCTCAAACCAAATTCCATGTTGTTTGCAGACATCGACAACAACACCAGATACACGAGCGTAATTCTTTTGGTTCATCAATTCACCGCACTCAGGACAAGGAATGTAGAATCGCTTCGATCTTACCTCGGATTGAGGTTTTGCCGGTTCATTTGGCTCCTTGTAAAGCAAAATGTGCTCCTGTTGTTCCCTGTCAGCACAAATTTTATTGAAAGCAGGCACATCTAGCCAGATGCCTCCACAGTGATCACATTCGTGAAGTTTTGTATCACCGATGACAGAATCGATCAGCAACTGTTCACAGCGCGGGCACAACAGTTTTTTACTGCTTTTTCGTTTCCCGTCGACAATCGCAGCACCGCAATTCGGACAGAATTTGACGCCTTTGAAGACTGCTGTAAAGCAAGCTGGACAGGCTGTTGTTGTTAACACAGAACGACAATAGGCACAACGAACAGTGTTTTCATCTGTCTCGGCACCGCAGTTTGGACACTGAAGTGATTTTTTGCGATCTGTTGATGGCATATTCATCCGCTCCCGTTAAGTATCCGAAATTTCCCGCAAGGTGCAACTCGTTTGATTCCATTGTATCATTTAAGACCAGTCCAGGAAATTATGTGTTTAATACGAAAAATCAGATATAATATCTTTAATGAGATTATTCAATTTCTTCGCCTACAGCATGATTACAGCAGGAGGCGTTATGTCTGAAATTAAGTTTAAA
>JAAYBY010000192.1 GCA_012729935.1 Clostridiaceae bacterium
AGGATATTCTTGACCAGATGGCAACCCCGATGATCAGTCACCGTGGCCGTGATGCGTCTGAACTGCAAAAGAGAATTTCTGACAAACTAAAAGCCATGATGAAAACAAAGAGCGAAATCGTTCTCTCAACCTCGTCCGGCAGCGGACTGATGGAAGGTGCGATCCGGTCATGCACGCGAAAGCGGGCTGTTGTCTTCTCAATTGGTGCGTTTGGCGACAGATGGCATCAGATTGCCCGGTCCAATAATGTACCCTCGGATTTGATTTCCTACGAGATGGGTCAGGCCGTTGATCCTGAACAGGTGCGGGAAACCCTGTCAACCGGACGCTACGATGTGGTCGCGATTACCCACAATGAGACATCGACAGGAATCACCAATCCGCTTGAGGAACTGTCAACTGTCATCAAGGATTTTCCTGATGTTATATGGCTGGTTGATGCTGTCAGTTCATTTGGCGGCTGCCCGATTGATGTTGACCGCCTGAAAATCGATGTGCTGATCACGTCATCGCAGAAATGCCTGGGTCTGCCGCCTGGCTTATCATTGTGTTCCGTTTCCGAACAGGCACTCCGGGCAGCAGAGCAGGTTCCGTTCAGGGGATCCTATTTTGACCTTGTTGCCTTGTGCGAATATATCCGCAAGAAAAACTATCAGTACCCGTCAACGCCCTCACTGTCCCACATGTTTGCTCTGGATTACCAGCTGGACAGGATTTTCGACGAAGGTCTTGAAAGTCGTTATCAGCGTCATCTGGATCTGGCCGTTCGAACACGAAACTGGGCTCGAGAAGCATTCAGCCTGTTTGGTGATGAACGTTATCTATCTCCGACAGTTACCTGCGTTCTTAACACACGAGAGATCAGTGTGGCAGAACTGAACAAGTATCTCGGTGATAACGGCTATCAGATATCGAATGGGTATGGGGCGATCAAGGAAAAGACATTTAGAATTGCCCATATGGCTGACACGACGATGGACGAGCTCGATCAACTTTTACGCTACATAGATCGCTTTTTGGAGAAAATGTGATTCCTGACGGGTCTGGCCTGGTGGAACCAGGTCATTGAAGGAGGTACACGAATGAAAATTCTGATAACGGAAAAAATTGCCGCTGATTCGATTGACTATCTACGCCTTGAGGGATTTGAGGTTGACGAATGTCTAGGCCTCTCCCAGGAAGAAATAAATGGCATGATCAGTCAGTACGATGGATTGATTATCCGAAGCAGCACCCGTGTTGACCGGAAAATGCTTGATGAAGCTGTCAATCTCAAAGTTGTCGGACGCGCGGGGAACGGCATCGACAACATCGACGTCACAGCGTGTACAGAAAAGGGAATTATTGCAGTCAACACACCGGAGGCGAATATCATGGCTGCCGGTGAGCTCGCTGTGGGTCTTGCTTTTACGATTTATCGGAACATCTGTCTGGCCAACTCGGCAGTTCATCACGATGATTTCAGACGATCGCGTCTGATCGGCCGTGAACTCGAGGGGAAAACAGCCGGTGTGATTGGACTGGGACGAATCGGCTCGATTGTCGCGCGTAAGCTGAAAGGCATCGGCATGAACGTTGTCGCCTATGACCCGTATATTACGGCGGAACGCTTTGACAAACTTGGCGTGAAGCGCTGCGATAGACTTGAAGAACTTCTGCATCAGTCCGACCTGATCACCCTGCATACACCCAAAACCAAGGAAACCTATAATATGCTGAAGACCGAACAGCTGGCTCAATGCAAGCAGGGCGTCTACATTGTCAATGCTGCGCGCGGTGGTCTGGTCAATGAACAGGATCTCTATGACGCGCTGGTCTCCGGACAGGTGGCTGGTGCCGCTGTTGATGTTCTAGATCAGGAACCCAACTACGATAAGAAGCCGGGCGAACAGCAGTACCAACACCCGCTGCTGTCACTGCCAAACTGCATCATCACCCCCCATCTCGGGGCATCAACACATGAAGCCAACACCAATGTCGGCACCGCTGTAACTGAACTGGTTGCCCGGGCCCTCAAAGGTGAGCTTGTCTGTGCGGTCAACATGCCTGCCATCAGCGGTGACCTGGCTGAACTGCGTCCCTACATCGGTCTGTGTGAAAAACTGGGCGCGATCTACTTCCAAGCCGAAACAGCCCGCCTGAAAAAAATCGAGATCATTTATTCCGGTGAACTGGCAGGGATGGACACCAATCTGCTGACTCTATCCGTATTGAAGGGCTTTTTGTCGACGATTACGAGCGAGCGGGTCAGCTACGTCAATGTCAAACAGAACCTGACGGCAATGGGTCTTGAGGTCGTGGAGAGTAAGACCACACAACTGGAAAAATACACCAACCTGATTACGGTCCGGTTTATTTCGAGTGACAAAACACTCTCTGTCTCCGGAACAGTTTTTGGTCAGGATTCGGAAGTTCTGGTCGATTTCTTCGGCTATCATATGGATTTCGAGCTATCACCTTATGTTCTTGCGATGCAGAACGAAGATGTTCCTGGTATCATCGGTCGGGTGGGTACTATTCTGGGCCAGAAATCCATCAACATTGCAACCATGCACTGGAGCCGGAAAAAAGACAAAATGCGGGCACAGAGTTTTCTCAGCATCGATTCTCCTGTTGATGAAGAGACGATAGAAGCGCTTCGAAAAATCGAGGGTGTTTTACGTGTGTCTGTTCTGAATTTCACGATGGTGTCCTGATTAGCGGTCAATCACGATTAACGGCCAGAATGGTCAATGATCCGTCTGTAAAAACGACAGAGCCGCATTCGCGCAAAAGATCTTCGCGGATGTGGCTTTCTGATTGTTCATCCGAATCGTTGAACCGGCTTCGCTCCAGATCACCGATGATGATATACGCGATGTCGTATTGGCTGATCAGCGCCTGACGTTTAAGCTGATCATCAGTCGTGTAGAGCGTCCGAACATCATTTTGTCTTGGTAGAACGCGTTGGCTATAGGCTTCCGGCGTTTTTTGACTGGTCCGCCACAACCACTCATGTGTCTCCCAGCCAATCACGGTCGGCAAACCTGTCATCGCCGATATACGGCAATAATCCGTGTAACTTTCACCGAATGATTCAAGAATAACGGGCTGTCCCTCAACATGCTCATTCAACCAGAGGATCGCCGCGATATCGGGAGCCAAATCCCCCGGCCCGCCGTTTGAAATCTGCGGTGAATCCTTAACGGCCAACGGCGTCAATCCATTGAGCCCCTGATATCGCTCGAAAGTTAACGGCCCAAGCCACTGTCTGGCTGCAGGCACGGTATACCAGAATGGCTGTATCAGCATCACGATAAGCAGGATGGCAAGGTACCTGCCGGATTTTGACTCTTTCCGCGTGATCCGAAGCATCAATCGAGGAACAGCATACGCCCAGATTAATGACAAGAGCACAAATGCCTGATAGGTAAACTTAAACATGGTGTTCGCTCGTTTGTAGTCACCACTGTAGATGTCAACGACGTAAACCAGCTCGGGGATCAGGATGAGGCCTGCTGACCAGATAAACAAGCCAAAAACCAGTTTGTCCGCCGGATTCATCGCGTAGAAAAACCGGGATCCTTTTTTTTCAGATTCATAAACATCGGCTGGAGGCGGAAACACCCGGATCGTCTTTCTGCGATAGATCCAGAGTCCTGCGAAGACCAGACACATAGCTGCAGTCAGGTGGGGTCCCCAGAGAATCAGAAGCTGGTAAACGGGTGTTGATGTCAGGGTTCGTGCGATTGATTTTGCGATTGGTTCGAAGGAAAGGTTGAACGGAAGTGACACCAAATGGGACACAGCAAACAGCAGAGCCAGCTGCGAACCTGTTATCGTCAGTGCGTCACCCCGAAGTAGGGTCAGATAATAGCTGATGAGCAGAACACCAGCATAACCGGCCAGAGCTGTGACAGGACTGGAAAAACCCAGATAGACGATGAGCAGACCACCGCCCTGGACTGTCAGAATGAAGAAACTGGCTGGTCGAATGCGCAGGGAACAGGCTGACCGGTTGACCATCAGCAGAACCAGTGCCGCGACTACCAGATAAATGGCGAAGTCCCAGTAGTTGCCCATCATGAAAACTGCCAGCAGAACACCACTGAGAAGCAGAACAGGATCCGTTATGTTCTGCTTAAACCGGCTGGTCGTTTCATGAAACAATCGGCTGTGCCAGCTGTGGTCATCGAGTTCAACTGATGCTTGTTGCTCCTGCTGACAGACAGAAGCAGCTTCAATCAACGAAGATCGTCTGATCAGTGCTGTCATCAGGATAATGAAGATGAGAACGAAAGCCAGATTGATCAGATGCGCGTGCAGATCAGCAACCAGAAAGGAATAAAAAGGGAATTCGTGGATGGTTTTATCAGATGTATCAGGATTGTAGCCGATGAAACGGGTGGCATCGGCAAACCAGTATGTTTTTTCAGCTGAACTGCCAATCAGACCCCGTTCGATCAGCCAGCGTGTGACATATCGTCCAGGACTGCCGGCGTGAAAAAAGAAGGCGTGGCTGTTGGCCCCAATAGAAACAAGCAGGGCAGACAGCGTTCCGCCTGTAGCTGCAGCCAGCCGGTGCTGGAAGCTCGATGCCCGGCTGCGTGTCAGAAGAAGAATCAGACTGCTGCCAACGGTGTAGGCGAGCGTTACGGTCAAGGCAAATGTCGTTGCCATTCCGAGGTTATAGGCGATCTCGGGCCGCAGGTTGGTCAGCTTGGCCAGATAGGTATAAATGTACTGGCCGAAGTAGTAATAGTTAACCGTCTCACCCGAGTACCACATGTCGAGTGCCGGAAGGAATGTCGTACGCCATAGACTGTTCATTAAGCCGACATTCATAAATTTTTCAAGGCTGTCCAGCTCAGGTTTCAATCCGCGGGCAAAGGTTCCAAGCAGCAAACTGGAGGCGAACAAGCATTCTGATAAAGCAATTCCCGGGATCTGGGCAGGATTTTTCAGGAGCACCAGAAAATCTGTTCGAAACCGGGGTGTCAGCCAGACCAGAACACCGGCAGCCAGGATCGCAAGTCCTGCTGCCCAGCGGACAAACGGCAGAATTTTCAAGAAGGACAAGGTCCAGACAACCAGGGCCGGCAGCAGCAGACCAAATCCTTTGGCCAGCAGGAATCCCTGACCGCCCGCCGCTGTGATTCTTGATGCCAGAGGCCAGAGAAGCAATCCGGGAAGTGTCAGGGCAAGCCACCAGATGAAAAAGGCTGATCTGTCTGTAGCCGGCAAACGGAGGGCGAACAGAATAACCGGTAATAGAGAGAGCCATGATGCGTGACGGACCCACATATGTTTCATAAATCGTTTGTGTTTGCGAGATTCTGATATAGCCAGAGCATGATATCAGACTGTTCCAAAGGGTTTTCCGGTCTTGACTGCGATTCCCGGTAAACCGACCTGGCTGCCTGTAAGCCGAGTCTGACCGCGTAATTCATTCCGCGATCCTCCGGGTAGATTTGGGCTGTACCGGCCAGTTTGATGCCGGGCAAGGGTGTATCCAGGGCAGGCATTCGATCCGCATACTGCCGGTGGATCACCGGTTGTGCGTAGCGTGTGCGCCGTAATCGCCAGTCAATGACATCGCGTGGACTGAAGTGTGGATAGATTGTCTCGAGCCCGGCCATAAACTGCTGGTAGATGACGTTATCCGGCTGAGTCCAGAGGGGATCGGCAGCATCAAGATAACGCGACAGATAAACAATGTGTCCACCATAGTTGTCCGGATCGATCAGATTTGTGTGTTCGACCACCACGACAAAGGGGAGCTGCTCACAGACTGTGGTCCAGTAATAGGGTGACAGTTTTTGTTTGAGTCTGAGAATCAAGCAGAGATCACCTTTATAGGATACGTTTTGGATTTGATTTCTGTATGGTTCAGGCATATCCAGACTGGTTGTTATTCCGGCGAACTGTCTGCCGGCGACTGTTGCAATGATACTGTCGGCTTTGACATGAACCGTGGTACAGTTTTCCAGGATGCACGAGATCTGATACCGGACTGATACATCCTCTGAGCGGCTGATATTCATGACGGTATGCCCTGTTAGAAGCGTTCCGCCCATCCGGATCAGTTCATGAACCAGCTTATCGATCAACAGTCCAAAACTGCCTTCCAGGTAACCAAGTTTTTCCGATCCGGCTTTTTGATTGCGTGAACTGCCGCGAAGTTTGAATTTGTTCCAGATCCAGACTGCGGAAACGTCCTCGGCGTCCTTGTCAAATTTTGACCGCAGAAGCGGATCCCAGATACAGGTATAAGCCTTCTCGCCCCCATGGCGAATCAGCCAGTTCGAAGCGGTTTGGCGTTCAAGCTCTGACCAGTTATCCAGTCTGCCGGCTTTCAGAACGGCCAATCCGGTTCGAATACGCTGTCCCAGGGGAATCAACGGAAACTTCAGCAGATCAAGCGGTGTCGTAAACGGGTGAATTTGCTGCTGTGCAAATAACGCGTCTCTTGTTTTAAACCACTTTAACTGATCGCTCAGACCGGCTTTTTCAATCAGGCGAATGATCAGGTTATCACTGGTAAAAATGTGATGGTAAATATATTCAAGCCTGCTTTTCCCCCAGTTAAATGACGTAACCATGCCACCTGAATGAAGTGTTGACTCCAGTACCGTCACTTGATAACCAGCAGATGCCAGAGCGCAGGCGGAGACAAGACCGGTCAGTCCGGCACCGATGATACAAATGTGGTGTTTTGAGTCATCAGACATGTAGTGAACCCTCAGATTTCATTAAACGGATATAAGCCGGCATTCCATGTAGTAACGCTTTTCATTCGCTTCGCCAAGAGAAAACGTTTTTCGCGGCAGAAGACTGTTTTTCGCAATATAGGGAAAAAGATCGTGCTTTTTCAGAGCAGGCAGGACCAAACCGATCGACCCTTTCGCTGCCAGTTGCTGCAGGGCGTCATCACCGTGTATGTAATCAATTTTCACGGATTGTCGAACGGACAGATCATCTAAAAATGACTGGATTTGCGCAACCGGCAAATCCGGGAGCGTTTCTACCGCGAAAACCCACGTGCCTTCTTTGGCAAGGAGCGTGGTCAGAACGTGATTCAATGATTTTTCATGTGAATGATTTTCAGGGTGCCACGATGCCTTTGCAGATCGAAAGAAGCGGCTCATAGCGTCCATGAAATCATTCAGGCTAATCCCCGAAACCAGACGATGGATGGGTTCAAAGGCCAGACCCGGATCATATAGATTAACCAGCTCGGCCATGGCAAAACGAGCCGGGTGATGATCAGATACGTGATGTTTTAAACGATCCCAATGGGCTTTGGCTGTGGCCAGAGAATGATTTCCGTCACCAACGGCCATCATCAATCCATATTGTTTCAGACTATCCAGCTGCTGCAGCGCATCAATGGACTTGACCAGATGGGGATTCTGCCCGGAGAAAAACCACCCTTTGACTGAACCGCCGTTCTGCATCAGGCCGGTTTGATAAACGGGTTCGACTGCCAAATTCAAAGCTGCCTGATAGAGCGGTTCAATAACAGATTTTGCACGGTCGTCGATCAGCAGCTGGACATGTGACAATTCCAGAGGTGCTTTTTCACGAATCGCCATGCGCGGCGGTATCCGTGATTCAACCGTTTCCTCGGTTGCACGGATGAGCGACTGGTTTCCTGGCGCATAATCATAGTGTTCCAGGTCGACCGTCAGTACAAGGCCAAGGCGCTGTTGATGCTGAGGAGTCTGACGTTCAATCAGGATGCAGCCTGTACCGGGCGCGCGAAGAACAGACTGTTTCAGATAGCGGTGCATAGCCAGGTGAGTCGCCTGAATACGCTGCTGCAGCGGTACATTTGATGGCCGCTCCAAATATACTTCAGGCAGGATCATATGTAACGTCGAAGCTCGTTCGCCAACTATTTCAGCTGTTTGATCCCAGTATTCCGGCTCAGATGTATGTTGATCACAGGCAATGACAGACCAGTGATACAGGTCGATTTCCGGATTCGGGATCAATAGGTCGGACACATGAACAGCACAATCATTTGGTGTAAGGCAAGGTGATTGTTGACGCTCTGAAAGCGATGCGGTCATAGATAAATTCCTCACAATCAAGCGATCTAAACGGTTTTACAGGCAGCCTGCGTTTTTATATTCTATCACAGATTAACGCTGCCCGCATGACCAACGCCGTGTAATTCTGAAAGCCCGGTTAAGCGGTTTAAACGGCGGATCGCGGATTCTGCTTGTTCCTCACGGGCTTTTCGTGTAGAATTCGGGCAGAGAGATCGTTTAAAGGAGTAGACTGCTGCATGCAACCAGAGAGCTTGAACACCATCCGGGAGAAATTTTTAAACTTCTTCGAATCAAAGGGTCATCTTCGTTTGCCCAGTTTTTCGCTGATTCCCCGTAATGACCCGTCGATTTTGTTGATCAATGCGGGTATGACACCTTTGAAACCGTATTTTACCGGTGCTGAAAAGCCACCGGCATTAAGGGTGACGACCTGCCAGAAATGTATACGTACACCGGATATTGACCGGGTCGGCCAGACGGCGCGTCATGGAACCTATTTCGAGATGCTCGGCAATTTTTCGTTTGGTGATTATTTCAAGCAGGAAGTGATACCGTGGGCCTGGTCATTCTGTACAGACGTTTTGGAAATGCCGGCAGATCGGCTTTATGTATCAGTCTTTCAAGACGACGATGAAGCATTCGATATCTGGCATCACACTGTCGGATTGTCTAAAGATCGTATATACCGGATGGGCAAAGAGGACAACTTCTGGGAACACGGCATCGGGCCGTGTGGACCGTGTTCAGAAATCTATTTTGATCGCGGACCGAAATATGGGTGTGGAAAAGAAGACTGCCATGTGGGCTGCGACTGCGATCGGTTTGTAGAATTCTGGAATCTTGTCTTTACTCAGTTTTACCGTGACGCTGACGGCAGCTATTCTCCGCTCGAAAAAAAGAACATAGATACAGGTGCGGGATTAGAACGGTTGGCTTGCATCATGCAGGATGTTGATAATTTATTTGAAGTCGACACCATCCGTGCAATTCTTAACCATGCCTGCGAACTTGCTCAAGTAACCTACGGGGCAGAGCAGCGGTCTGACATGGCGATTCGTGTGATTACAGATCACATCCGCAGTACGACCATGATGATCAGTGATGGTGTCATACCGTCGAATGAGGATCGAGGCTATGTATTAAGACGCTTGCTGCGCCGCGCTGCACGCTATGGCAGGCTTCTTGGTTTAAGCAAACCATTTCTGTTCAAACTGGTACCGACCGTTATCAGTGAATCATCAGGGGCTTATCCGGAACTTGAAAGCAATCGCAGCCGGATTATCCAGATCATACGCCAGGAAGAAGAGCGGTTTATGGAAACCATCCAACAGGGCAGTGCCATTCTTGATCAGCTCATTGAGACGGCACGCTCTCAGGGACATGAGGAACTCTCAGGCGCTGAGGTCTTCCGATTGCATGACACATTCGGATTTCCCTTCGACCTAACCCGTGAGATTGCCGCTGAACAGGGTCTGAAAGTTGATGAGCCGGGGTTCCAGGCGGAAATGACTCGGCAAAAAGAAACGGCCAGACAGGCTTTCCTGGCAAAGACCGGTTCAGCCTGGGATCAGGGAAGCCTGCCTGAAGCAGTCAAACGTGCAGAGCCAACCTTCTTTTCGGGCTATGAAACGCTGGAGGATGAAGGAACGGTACGCTACCTGCTCATAACAGATGAGGCGAAAGGCCTGATCAGTGTTCAGAATGCATCAGAGGGAGATAAAGTGACGGTTATTCTTGACCGGACTCCTTTTTACGCTGCATCCGGAGGTCAAATTGGCGATACCGGACAGATCATCAGCGATAATCTGGTATTGTCTGTTGTTGACACAACGCGGACTGCTGAAGGACATTATCTGCATTCAGGTGAGGTCGTTTCCGGGATCATCCGGACAGACACCCGCGTTCAGTTGCAGGTCGATCGGCAAAAGCGGCTGGCAACAGCTCGCAACCATACCGTGACACACCTGCTTCATCGTGCGCTTCGTGATGTGCTGGGTGATCATATCGCCCAGGCGGGTTCAGCTGTGGCTCCAGACCGGTTCCGATTTGATTTCAGCCATTTCCAGCCGATGACAGACTCGGAAAAACAAAAGGTGGAAGACCTCGTCAACCAGATGATCATCCAGAATGAGCCCGTAATAACGCGGATTATGTCGCTTGATGATGCCCGTGCAGAAGGTGCTGTTGCCCTGTTTGATGAGAAATATGGTTCATCTGTCCGGGTTGTATCCGTCGGTTCTTTCAGCAAGGAGTTATGTGGCGGCACACATCTTCGATATTCCTCGGAGGCCTGCCAATTCCGACTGATCAGTGAAAGCGGCATCGCGTCCGGTGTTCGTCGGATTGAAGGGGTGACAGGCAGCGGTGCCTGGCTTATTGCGCGCAGGCAAGGCCAGGAACTTCAGGCACTTAGCGATCTGGTGAAGACCAAGCCGGCAGATTTACAGGGTCGAATTCAACATATGATCGATCAGGTTCATGTTCTGGAACATGAGCTATCCCTGCAGCAGAAAGAAAAACGATCCGGTCTGGCCGATGATTTGGTCAAACAGACAGTTGACATGAATGGTATAGCAGTCCTTGTTTCGCGTGTAGATGTGCCGGATGTTGAGCAGCTCAGGGCATTGTCCGATCAGATACGCGATCGACTGAGCGAAGCTGTTCTGGTTTTAGCTGCTGAAGTCAGCGGGAAAGCCGTATGGGTCGTCACAGCGTCTAAAGAAGCTGTCCAGCGAGGGGTTCACGCCGGTGAACTGATTCGTGAACTCGCCAGGATAACAGGCGGCGGCGGTGGCGGAAAACCTGAAATGGCTCAGGCTGGCGGAAAAAACCCGGAAAAAATCGAGGATGCGTTGACTACCGCTCAACAGCGGCTGCAGGCTATATTGGGATCGTAAACGTATTGATCAAAGAGGTGAGCTAAATGTCTGACTGTCTATTTTGTAAGATCAGCAGCGGAGAGATACCGGCTGATATTGTTTATGAAGATGATCGGGTGATTGCTTTTCGGGATATCCATCCTGTTGCACCTGTACACATCCTGATTGTCCCGAAAACACATGTTGCGACGATGTTGGAGTTGGCTGCTCGTCCGGACGGGTCGGATTTGGCTTCGGCTGTTCTTAAGGTTATCCCCGAAATAGCCCGAAAAATGCAGGTTGATCAGTCGGGCTTTCGTCTGATCAACAACTGTGGTGAAGAAGGCGGGCAGACGATACCACATGTCCACTTTCATCTGATTGGCGGACGAAAGCTCGGAGAAAAACTTATTTGATCGAATTTGATCAGAAAAGGACAGTCAAACAGACGGTCTAACAGAGTCGTAGTTGACGACAAGCGACTGATGCTTGTATAATATGGCATGAATCGCCCTGACTGGTAAGGGCGTTTTATGTGGCGAATAGCTAGATATCGCCGTGAGGGGAGGGAAAAAAATGTCAGAAATCAGAGTCAAGGAAAATGAATCTCTTGACAGTGCCCTGAGACGATTCAAGCGCTCCTGTGCCCGTTCCGGTGTTCTTGCTGAAGTTCGCAAACGTGAACACTACGAAAAACCGAGTGTCAAACGCAAGAAGAAATCAGAAGCCGCCAGAAAAAGAAAACGCTGACGGAAAGAATACGAATGATGCCCGCGTAATGGTGAAACTGGTGTCCTGGCTGTCAGGCACAGACATGGCGGCAGAAATCAATGAACGCACACAAGAACAGGCCCGATGTCTGACAGATATCGGGCCTGTCTGCAACAGGAGGAACAGATCGTGACGTCAGATGGGTACAAGGAATGGCGTCTTTTGGCGAATACGTCTGACCACGGCGTTTTACTGGACCGCCTCTTGTTGGCGCGCGGCTTTCAAACACCGGAAGAAGCGGCAATTTTTCTCAGGCCGACCCTTGAGCAACTCCATGACCCATATCTGCTGCCGGACATGCAGTTGGCAGCGGATTTATTGCTCCAGGCAATAGACCGCAAATCATCCATTGCCATTCACGGCGATTATGATGTCGATGGACTGACCGGAACAGCGTTGCTGGTTCGTTTTTTGCGCGCACACGGAATCGAACCGGTTGTCCTGATTCCGGATCGTTTTGCTGATGGGTATGGTCTTACAGAGGCGACTGCCAGTCAGCTGATTGATGCCGGCATTGATCTTCTGATCACAGTTGACTGCGGAATTTCCAGCATCGAAGAGATAGCACACCTGAAAAATTCGGGAATCCAGGTGATTGTGACCGATCATCACGAATGCGCTGAGCAGCTTCCACCTGCCGATGCTGTCATCAATCCAAAGCGCCCTGACAGCCGCTATCCCTTTCCTAGTCTGGCCGGTGCGGCTGTCGCCTTGAAACTGGTGCAGGCCTGCTGCCGGAGTCAGCCTGATGAGCAATGGCTGCGCTATCTTGACCTGGTTTGTATCGGAACCGTCGCTGATGTTGTCCCGTTAACGGATGAAAACCGGGTGCTCGTCGCCTGCGGACTGGCTCAGTTGAATCAAACAGTTTGCGAGAGCGATCAATATTCAGGGATTCCGCCGAGCTCATCAGTTGGTTTAAGCAGTTTGATCCAGACGGTTAATCCGGATCAAAAGCAGGTAACCGCCAGACTATTGGGATTCTCAGTCTCGCCCAAACTAAACGCAGCTGGCCGAATGGGCGACACCGATGACGCGATCCGGCTTCTGCTGACCGATGATCCGCAGGAAGCTGACAAACTGGCGCGTCGCCTGGTTGAGATCAATAATGAACGACGGTTGATTGAAAACGAGATGACCAGCGAGGCCATCGCTTTACTGGATCAAGAAACAAATCTGGATAATCAGGCTGTTTTAATCGCATGCAAACCGGACTGGCATCCCGGTGTTATTGGTATCGCTGCTGCCCGTCTGGCTGAGTATTATATGCGGCCGGTGATTGTCCTGACCAGAGAAGGTGATCAATACAGAGGTTCCTGCCGCAGCTGGGGTGAGATCAATCTGCTGGATATTCTTAAGCATGCAGCACCGTTTATTGATCGTTTCGGCGGTCATCGGGAAGCTGCAGGGTTGACACTTTCTGTTGATCGATTGACTGACTTTCGTCGAGCTGTTCAGGAATATGCCAGACAGCTGGGTCAAAAAACGAGACAGGCTGATATAACGGCGGATCTTGTTGTTTCAGCATCTGATCTGACGATTGAAAATGCCGAAACTCTGCGCTTGCTTGAACCATTTGGTCAGGGGAATCAGCTTCCGCTTTTCATTTTTCAGGGATTGATGGTGACTGATCTGAGAGTAGTCGGTCAGGGCGATCATCTGAAAATGACGGTTCAGTATGGAGGAACCGGACAAAGCTGGGATGCGATTGCATTTCGCCAGGCAGGGGCTGGTGACTGGCTGGCTCCAGGAGATCTGGTTGATTTGCTCTTTTCACTGGATATCAATGAGTGGCGTGGCCGACGAAGCATCCAGCTCAATGTGCGGGATATTCATCCGTCTGACAAAACAGGGGTCAATCCGTCCGTTTTATTTGAGGCTGAACAGCTTTATCAGTCACATCAGGATATTCATAAACTGGCTGCCCAGATCAATCTGTCTTTTGATGACTTGCTGCCCGATCGTGCAGATTATCGGATGGTATACCAGTACTTGAGAACGCATTTCAACGATCAGCCGAAACGCGTCGATCTCTGGGTTCTGGCCATGAAGATCGCTCACAGTTATCAGAAACAGATTCATTTATTTCAGTTATCCAGAATTTTAAATGTTTTTGAAGAAGCGGGTCTGGTCGATCAGCAGCGTATCGACTTCAATCAGATCAAACTCAGACTGATTCCTGTTCGCGGCAAAGTTTCGCTTGAACATTCACCGACATTCAGACAGATGTCACGAGTTCTTGAAGGCGGGGTGACCTGATGTCCCCAACGAAAGAGCGATCAAATCAAAGAATACTGGATCAGATTCTGGAACGGTATGTCAGCTACTCCGGTGGCAATCAAGGCGAGAAAATTGTTCGAGCCTATCAGTTTGCGATGGAAGCCCATGGTCAGCAGCAACGTGCAACCGGCGAACCGTACATCATTCATCCGCTCGCTGTCGCAGCCATTCTGATTGATCTTGAAGTCGACGAGGATACACTTGCGGCAGCTTTGCTGCATGATACCGTTGAGGATACTGGAAAAACCGTCGAAGAAATACGTGAGCAATTTGGTGATGATGTTGCGGCTCTGGTTGATGGCGTTACAAAGCTGAGCAGAATTCCTTATTCGTCGAAAGAAGAAATACAGGCCGAGAATTTCCGAAAAATGTTTTTGGCTATGGCCAAAGATATTCGTGTTGTTTTGATCAAGCTGGCGGACCGGCTGCACAATATGCGAACCCTTCGCAACATGAGACCGGAAAAGCAGGCGGAAAAAGCCCGTGAAACACTAGATATTTATGCTCCGCTGGCCCATCGGCTGGGCATCTATAAGATCAAATGGGAACTTGAGGATTTGTGCCTCAGGTATATCGATCGCGATGCCTATTACGAGTTGGTAGGGGCGATTGCCCAGAAGCGATCCGAGCGTGAAAAGTATCTTGAAGAGATTGTGATTCAGCTGCAGATAAAAATTCGGGAAATGGGTATCAAATCGGAGATTGAAGGCCGTCCCAAACATTTCTACAGTATCTATCGAAAAATGAAGCAGCAACAGAAAAGTCTTGATCAGATTTATGATCTGTTTGCCGCTCGTATCATTGTGAAAACGGTATCAGACTGTTATGCGGTACTTGGCCTCGTTCATGAACTCTATAAGCCCATGCCCGGTCGGTTCAAAGATTATATTGCCATGCCTAAACCGAATATGTACCAATCATTGCACACCACGGTTATCGGCCCGCGCGGCATACCGTTTGAAATCCAGATTCGGACCGAAAGTATGCATCGGACGGCAGAATATGGCATAGCCGCGCACTGGCGCTACAAAGAAACCGCTAAACCATCACAGCCGGAAGACAGCTTTGACAGTAAACTGGCATGGTTGAGACAACTGCTTGAATGGCAAAAAGATATGCGTGACGCAGGCGAGTTCATGGAATCACTGAAAAACGGACTGGTTGCTGACGAAGTGTTCGTTTTTACACCCAAAGGAGATGTGCGTTCGCTGCCGGCCGGATCTGTACCGATTGATTTCGCATACAGCATTCACAGCGGTGTTGGTAATCGAATGTATGGTGCGAAAGTAAACGGCCGCATGGTTCCTCTGACCTATGAACTGCAAAATGGTGACATCGTTGACATACTGACGTCGGATAAAGTCCATGGACCCAGTCGCGACTGGCTGAAAATTGTCAAAAGTACTTCAGCCAGAACAAAAATCAGCCAATGGTTTAAAAAAGAGATGCGGCAGGAGAACATTGACCGCGGTCGAGAGATCGTTGACCGGGAAATCAAGAAGACAGGTTTCACATCCGGACAGCTTCAGAAAAGCGAGTTTATCCATTCCATATTGCGCCGCTACACCATGAACAGTATGGACGACGTCTATGCTGCAGTCGGATACGGTGGATTGTCGGCAGGCCGGATTGTGTCAAATCTCAGAGATGCATATATCCGATCTCTGCCAGACGATGAGCGGATGAAACTCGGTTACCGTGTGACATCATCCAATCAGGTCATCTACAGTCCCCAGACAAGTGCGCTGGTAGACGATAAGGTCCAAGCTGAACAGAAAAAAGCAAAACAGCACGGACGTGAACAGTCAGATCATGGTGTGATTGTCAAGGGGATTGACAATTGCCTGGTGCGGCTGTCCCGCTGCTGCAGTCCTGTGCCGGGAGATCCGATTATCGGGTATGTGACGAGAGGAAAGGGCGTTGCCGTGCATCGAACCGACTGCCCAAACATCCGCCATCTTCTCCAGGTCTCTGGCGATTCAGCTGCCGATGCTGAAAAAGCGTCCCGATTGATTGACGTTGCCTGGGGCCGTGAGAACCGTGACACAACCTATCAGGTCACCTTGAAAATCCTGGCACACGACAGACGTCATCTGCTTGCGGAAGTTTCGAATGCCATTGCCGATGAAAAAGTGTCAATCATATCCGGGCAGATGATGGCAATGAAAGATGTCACCGCAACGCTGACCATGACCATCGAAGTGAACAGTCAAAGCCAGTATGATCGCGTTCTGGGGCGGATAAAAGCCATTAGGGACGTTATAGATGTCAAACGCGGCCATTGATTTGCTTGCCGCACGGGCAACCAGGCACATGCTGATCATGTCAAAATAATACAAAACAGAGCAAGAAAATAACACAGATACCGCTTGAGCTGATATACAATAGCAAAGAAGCAGGTGATTATTTGCGTTCATTCGATCTGGCAAACATCAAGAGTGAGTCAGTCAGTTTTTTAAATGCAGCTGCTGACCATTACAGCAAGGCATGCGGTGTAGCATGCCGGGTGATTGATTCGCTCGGCAGCACCTGTTATATTGCCGCTGAGCCGGATCAGATCAGAATCTGTGACCTGACGTCTGTTATGCTTAAAGAAGAGACAACGGAAAAAGAATTGCAGACGGCCTGCATCTGTGATCATGCCCATTTATATGGCTGCTATCAGGCAGAGCGTTTCGGCGGCCAGTATATTTATTTTTGCCCATTAGGCCTGACGCACTGGGCAGCACCGGTTTACCGGGACGGCTCGCCGATTGGCGCCTTGATCTGCGGACCGGTCAATATGGTGGATCCTGAAGAATTTCTACTGGATGATCTCGTCGTAAAAAATGGCATTCATCCGGATCATCTGTCGCAGATGCACCATGCAATCCAGTCAGTTCCGGTGATTTCCACTGAACGAGTCAACGCGATGAGCGAGCTGCTGTTCTATGTTGCGGATTCGTTGTCCGACGCATCGTTCGAACAGGTGAAAAACCGCAAGGAGTCTGGTGATTTGCAGGCGCTTCTCTGGGACCAGATCCACTTTATGAAACGGTTTACCCATGTCAGCGAAGAGAATCTTGCCTATCCAATTGAAAAGGAAGATGAATTGCTGCAGCAGATTGAGATGGGAAATAAAGCGGTTTCGCAGAAAATTCTCAATGAAATCATGGGTCATATTTTCTTTTCCAGCAGCGGAAGCATTGAAATCATGCGGGCGCGTGTGTTGGAACTGGTTGTTTTGCTGTCTCGAGCAGCCATCCGCGGCGGTGCCGATGTACAGCAGATTTTCGGGTTGAATTATACCTATTTGAGCAAAATTCAGTCTTTTCAGAATATCGATGAAATCGCCTACTGGCTGTCCGGTATCATGACACGTTTTACAGATCAGGTTTTCAATCTGACACATGTAAAGCATGCAGACGTCATTTTTCATGCGATCAGTTTTATCAAGAAGAACTATATGAAGAAAATAACGCTGGAGCAGGCGGCATCACATGTTTATTTAAGTCCGGCTTATTTCAGCCGCCTGTTCAAACTTGAGATGGGAGAAAACTTCAACACCTATGTCAATTCAATACGTGTACAGTCAGCCAAGAATCTGTTGATGAATGAAGCCATTCCGATGATCGATATCGCCAGTCTGGTCGGCTTTGAAACACAAAGTTATTTTTCAAAGGTATTTAAGCGTTTAACAGGTGTTACACCTGGTAAATATAGAGAGTCCAGGGGCCAGATCAGGCCCGAAAATAATTCTGTAACCAAATAGGGAGGTACACAATGGAAAAATTGAAACTCATTTCTGAAGCACTGCAGAAGGGCAAGGCAAAGGATGTCAAGGAGATGGTCCAGCAGGCCTTGGATGCCGGATTATCACCTCAGGACATACTGAATGATGGATTGCTGTCCGGTATGAACGAGGTTGGCATCAAATTCAAAAACAATGAAGTATATGTGCCTGATGTTCTGATTGCAGCGCGCGCCATGAAAGCAGGAACAGAAATTCTCAAACCGCTGCTGGTAGCAGGTGGTGTCAAGGCCAAGGGTCGTGTTGTCATCGGAACAGTTAAGGGCGACCTCCATGACATCGGAAAAAATCTGGTTGCCATGATGATGGAAGGGCAGGGCCTTGAGATCATTGACGCCGGAACAGATGTCTCAGCCGATCAGTTCATCGCTCTGGCTAAGGAGAACAACGCTCAGATCATTGCGTGTTCAGCTTTGCTGACGACAACAATGGGCGAAATGAAGGCTGTTGTAGAGGCAGCATCCGCAGCCGGAATCCGCGACCAGGTAACCATCATGGTCGGTGGTGCGCCGGTTAACGATACCTTTGCCAAAACAATTGGTGCTGATATTTACTCGCCTGATGCTGCGACGGCTGCAGAAGAAGCCGCTGCCGCACTGAAAGCCAGAGGCATTGCCTGATTCATTAACACAGATAAAGACCGTTCAAATGATCTGCTCCCTGTCATATTGACAGGGAGCAGATTAATTAATAATGAACGGTTTATTTATACCTAAAATTCAATCAGGGAAATCAGAATGACCGGACGACGCTGTGTGCGTTCATAAAGCAGAGACTGCAGCTGCTGTCGCAACGATCCGCTGTCTGCCATTTGTTTAAGAGATGGCTTCCGTTCACTGCTTCGAGCATATCCGGCTATCTTTTTCTGACACTCCCGGATAATCCGATCTGCTTCACTTTCGTAGATGAAACCACGTGCCTGAATATCCGGATTTTGAATGAGATGACCATCGTCTTTTGATACGGCCAGAAAAATTGCGACGACGCCATCGTCACCTAACAATCGACGGTCACGCAGTACGAGGTTGTCTGCTTCGCCCATGCTTGAACCATCAATCAAAATGGCGTCTGCCTGGACAAAACCCGAAATCTTTGCCTGCTGGCCGCTGTACTCAAACACATCCCCGTTGTTGAGCAGAAAAATTTGATCCCATGACTGGCCGAGCTGGTGGGCAAGCTCCGCATGCCGGTAAAGGTGGCGGTACTCCCCGTGCCCGGGGATAAAATATTTAGGTTTCAATAAATGGTGCAGCAGTTTAAGTTCTTCCTGGTAGGCATGTCCGGAAACGTGAATTTCCGACAGGGATTCATAAACGACTTGTGCTCCACGCTTGTACAGCTCATTGATCACCCGGTAAACTGATTTTTCATTGCCCGGTATGGCGCTCGAAGAGAGGATAACGGTATCACCCATCGTAATTTCAATACGCCTGTGCTCAGAAAAAGCCATGCGCGTCAAAGCAGACATCGGCTCTCCCTGGCTGCCGGTTGTGATCAGGACAAGCTGGTCGGGTGCGTATCGGTCGATCTGATTGATGTCAATCAGTGTCTGCGGCTGCATTTTTATGTAGCCGAGTGAATTCGCCGCATTAAAATAGTTCAGCATACTCCGGCCGATCAATACAACTTTCCTGCCATGCTGTTCAGCCGCTGTAAAAATCTGTTGAATGCGAAAGACGTTCGAGGAAAAGGTTGTAACGAATATTCGGCCCGGTGCTTTCGCAAATAAATCAGAAAATGCCTCGCCGACTTTGCTTTCTGAAGACGAGCTGCCTTTCCGCTCAACGTTTGTGCTTTCGCAGAGCAGCAGCAAGACATTCTCTTTACCGACTGCCGCAATCCGTGATAAATTCATCGGTTCGCCGTTAACCGGTGTATAGTCGATCTTAAAATCACCGGAATGAAAAATCACGCCGGCAGGTGTCCGGATCACCAGCGCGTTGGCGTCTGCAATGCTGTGGTTGACACGGATGAATTCAACGGCGAATGAGCCAGCCTGAATAGTATCGCCATCATGTATCTCTTTGAGCTGAACACCGGACACACCGGTGCCGCGGTCCTCTAGTTTCTGACGAACCAAAGCCGTCGTCAGATGGTTGCCGTAAATCGGAACCTGAATATCCTTGCAGAGCCAGGGCAACGCTCCGATATGGTCTTCATGGCCGTGTGTCAGAAAAATCCCCTTAATTTTGTGCTTGTTTTTGATGGCATAGGTAAAGTCGGGTATGACCACGTCAATTCCCGGCATGCTGTCATCAGGGAAGGCGATGCCACAGTCAACGATGATCATTTCATCACCGTATTCATAGACCATCATGTTTTTGCCGATCTCACGCATTCCTCCGAGGGGAATCACACGTAAAACGGCTTGATCCGTCTTTGGCTGGACGTTTTGAACAGCGGTTTTGCCTGAGGCAGCCGGCTTCTTTTGACCACGTCGGGTCGGTTTTTTCTGCCCTGTCGGTGCAGCCTGTTTGGCCTGGGGTCGTTTTACAGCAGGTGCAGCCTGTTTTGCCTGCGGCCGCCCTGCAGCAGGCGCTGGCTGGCTCGCGTTAGCGACTGTCTTTTTCTTTTTTGGCACGGAGGCGCCTGTTTGGCCTCGTCCGTTATTTTGTTTTCCAGGTCTACGTGGCCCGGATTGCTGTTTATTATGATTCTGACCGGACTGATCAGCAGATTGACGCGTACCTGACGATTGGCCTTTCTGGCGTGACGCCGGTTCTGGATCGCGTCTATTCGGTTGTGTTGACATATATAAGATTCCTCCAAAATTTAATATCTTTCATTTTCATATTTATCATAGCATGATCGGGTTTGAGCTGCACGAATATGTTTTTCTCTTGCATCGCCTGTTTTTCCATGATAGAATACACCAGTGTCGGAAATCGACCGAAGTATCAAGCAGGGAGGTGAAGAACATGCCGAATATCAAATCCGCCATTAAACGCACACGGACCATTGCGAGAAAAACAGCTGCCAACAAAATGCAGAAAAGTAAAATTCGCACCCTGCTGAAGAAAACACAATCTGCTGAAGCTGCTGCGGAAGGCCGTGTATTGGATCTGGCTCGTCAGACTCAAAAAATGCTGGACCAGGCTGCGGCTAAGGGTCATCTGCACAAAAATAATGTTGCTCGCAAGAAGAGCCGTCTGGCCAAAGCCATTCAGACGCCGAAAGCTTGATTGAGCAGTTCGTTTGATAGACAATGAACGGAATATTTGAGGGAACTCCTGTTGAGTCCCCTCTTTTTTTTCGCCGGTCAGTTTGATCCATCCATCTGGCTGGAAAGAAGAAGCCTGTAAAATGTTTTCTTACCTTTTCGAATGATTGCCTCTGAGTCCTCGAAGTCCGCCTGAGTCACCCTATGGTTCAGATCCTCGACGACTCTTCCGTTTACCGTTAAGCCTTTCTGCTGAATCAGACGACGACCCTCTCCTTTTGAGGGGATCATACCGATCTTCAGTAGCAAGTCAAGGAGCGGGATGCCATCGGCAAGATCTGATGAAGTGAGTTCGGTTGTCGGCATCTGTTCAGACCGCCCCTTACCCTCAAACAGGTCTTTTGCCTGACGGTAGGCATCCTCAGCAGCGGCTTCGCCGTGTACGATTCTCGTAACTTCGATCGCGAGCCTCTTTTTTGCTTCGTTGATTTTCTCATCAGCCAGTTCAGCATAGGTATTGATTTCATCAAGCGGCACAAATGTGAGCAGCTTCAGGCATTTGATGACATCTGCATCATCGATATTCCGCCAGTACTGATAAAATTCGAACGGACTCGTTTTTTGTGGATCAAGCCAGACGGCACCGCCGGCGGTCTTGCCCATCTTTGTTCCGGTGTGCGTCGTCAGCAACTGAAAGGTCATGCCGTAGGCATTAGCCTGTTCTTTGCGGCGAATCAGATCAACGCCGGCCAGGATATTGGACCACTGATCATCTCCGCCGAGCTGTAAGGTACAACCGTACCGCTGGTATAATACGAGAAAATCATACGCCTGCATCAGCATGTAGTTGAATTCCAGAAAAGAGAGCCCTTTTTCCAACCTCTGACGAAAGCATTCCGCCGTCAACATCCGATTGACCGAAAACTGCGAACCGATATCCCGCAGGAATGAAATGTAGTTGAGCGGCAGAAGCCATTCAGCGTTATCCAGCATAATAGCCTTGTCATGACTAAAATCCAGCAGAATTTTCATCTGCTCCCTGAATCGATTCACATTATTCTGGATCGTGTCAGTATGAAGTACCTGGCGCAGATCAGATCGGCCGGATGGATCGCCTACCATTCCCGTTCCGCCACCAAGCAAAACGATCGGACGATGCCCCGCGCGCTGTAAATGCGCCATCACCATCATCTGTATAAAATGCCCGACGTGAAGGCTGTCCGCGGTTGGATCAAACCCTATGTAAAAAGTGGCACGAGAAGAGGCCAGCAAGCTGCGCACCTCATCTTCATGTGTTATCTGGGCAATATAACCTCGGTTTTTTAATGTATCAAAAACGTTTTCCTGCATGTCTGACAGTCCTTTCAGCACGATCCTTGTTATTCTATATCATGATGACAGACCTGTCAAAATCAACACCACAGGCCTGGCCGGCAGCGATCTGCCAGATGTCTGAAGCAGTCAGATCGAGTGCGGCCATCCGTTTCAGGGGCAACTGGCCGCCATACTCGAGAAAATCAGATGCACGGGTGATGATGGGGCATTCCGCCTTCTTCCTCATCATCTTGAGCAGATAACGACCCTTCCGGGTAAACCCGAGTACCCGGATATAGGCAGGCCCGCCTGAGGCGTCAAAAAGGGCCAGGTCGTTGTCGGTTAAACCTGCCAGCATGGCAATCAAAGCTCTTTGGATTCGGGTCTGGGGAAAACGTCGCGTTCTGGCCTGGTCTATCAACCTGGCTATGCGCTGGTCAGCAGTGCTTTCTAGCCTTTCTGCAGACTGGCAGAGACGTTCCGGAAGACCTTCAGCCATACTGGAGACAGATGACAGTTCAGAGGGAGACCGGCTGCGCAGTATTGTTAGAATCGGTAAACTGAGATGTTCAAGGCTGAGCGGCCCGGGTCCGGACTGGATCCGGGTCATCAACTCCGCAAGAGCTGCGGTTGGCATGGCGTCCTGAAGCGAATCAAGCATCACATAGAGACCGGTCGTGTTTCCTTTTCCGACCTGTTCAAGGACAGTCCGGCGGATCGCGTTGGCACTGGCTGGCATCCGACTGTCAGGCAGCTGGTCGGAATGGTGGCTTTGGCCGATTCGCTGTATGGTTTTCGGTGTCAGGCGACAGCGGTCAATCGACTGAATCGCTTTCAGATACTCAATTGCCAGGATATTATTGGGTTGTTCAAGCAGATCAACGCGCTGATCCTGTCCGGTTATATCAGACAATGCCAGCTGCCTGGCTCTGGGAAATGAATGGCCTTCATTCAGATAGGACTTCAGCTGCCTGCGAAATGTGTGACTTTCAGGTTTTAACCAGCCGGCTACTGTTTTAAGCGCCTCAAGATCACCGGATTCACTGCCGAAGAAAAGAGTGCTGTCCAGCCCTGTTTTGTGCAGCAGTTGGACAGCCCCTGACGCAAAACGTTCTGCGCTGGCACAGGCATATGGAAAGGGCAGCTCGATGACCAGATCGATGCCTCCGTTTAATGCCATGCATGTCCGGCTCCATTTATCTGTCAGAGCAGGTTCGCCGCGCTGGGTGAATGATCCGCTCATGACAGCCAGAACGGCGCTGCCGGCTCCGGCTGATTTGCGTGCTGTATCAATCTGGTAGGCATGACCCAGATGAAATGGATTATATTCAGCTATGATTGAAACAATATTCATGTCTCAGATTATAACATAGTGATGGCCGGCCGCTGACAGAACATTGACGGAGGTATCTATTCTGTTATGATGGAAACGAAACGAAAATGCGTGTCTTACGGAGGACTGAATGCCACAGCTGAAGGTTCAGAAAAACAAGAGAAAGTTTCGAATGATTCTTGTGTCTGTTTTCACTGTTCTGTTTCTGATGCTTTCCTGGATGCTGCTCTTTGGTCCGCTCAAGCAGTGGCTGTTTTCTGAATCTATTAAAACAATAGATGCCGGTTTTCCGGGTGCTGCCGGAGCAGCAGATGACTCATTTCAGTATCCGGAGCAAATCGCAGAACAACTACAGGATCGAATCCAGCTGCTGCTGTTTGAACAAAATCAATTTGCTGTCTGGTATCGGCAGTCTGACCGACCCGGCGTGCTGCCCGCTGAACGCGCAGCCGTTGCCTTGGCATCAGATCAGATCCTGTATGCACGCTACTTGCTTGAACAGGAAAACAAGACTGCTTTTCAAGCCTGGTGGGCTGCCTTTAAAAGCCAGTGGCAGAATCCGGATGGATCTTATCAAGGGGCTCGACCACTCAATCCGGTTGTATCAGTCAATCCGAATACAGACTGGCTGCGGATCAATTTCTCGATGGCCAGAGTGCTTGCCCAGAGTGTCAGTCTGTGGCCCGATCAGGCGCGTATGAATGATTTACAGCGTTTGTCTCGCTGTCTTTTGTCCACATTGAACGAGGAGACACCGGTTGATCATATCGCGGTGGTCCCGACCGCGGCTCCGATACTCGATCCTGGTGCGACACCTACACCAAAACCATTGCTGTCACCGGTTCCGACACCGGAGCCGCGTGTAACACTGCCGGTGATCAGACTGGCCTCGATTGATCTTTACGCGATGGAGCTGCTGACTCAGCTGGATCCAGAATGGTCAGAGTGGGGCGAATACTATGAGGCGGTTGTTATGGAAGGGTTTCTCGGTGAAACAATGCCGCTGTTTGCCTGGGCATGGGATCCTGAACAAAAGGCTTATGTAACGTTTCAGGGGGATCAGCCGCATGTCGATACAGAAGAAGCGCTGCTGACCATCCTTCACCTGTGTGAAGTAGGCGTCATTCCGGAAATGAGCATCAACTGGGTGCGAAGCCAGATGATGAATCAGTCGGCGTTATACAAGCAGTATCATCCGGTTCAGGGAACAGCGACAGACCCCCTTGAAAGCATCGCATCATATGCCTTGGCAGCGCGAATTGCCCGTATGATCGATGATTCTGCTCTATACCAGATCACAGTTGATCGAATGATGTGGCATCAGGCAACCAGCAGAACGAGTGATGTGCTGCACGCCCTTTTCCGGCAGGAGACACAGGACACCGCTTCAGTCTGGGCACACGACAACTTGTGGGGACTGCTCGCTTTGCGATAATGGATATTGATTATCGCCAAATTGCAGTTAAATTGCTATAGAAATGAAATAAATCAGCTGATTAGCGCGTTTATTCTATGATAAAATAATGTTTAAGTGTGCGATTCAGATTCTACTTTTTTTGTCGCAATTCACTGGCTTAAATGAATAAGGGGGCATAATCGGATGGGGGACATGATTGAACTTCGGACAGAACTGGATAAATTGATATCCCGTCTGAGCGGTGTGCTGGCTGCGCGGACTGTACTGAATGAGCAGGATGAAATTGTTGAAATACATGTTCTGAGCGACATGACTAAATCACCGAAACAGCTGGTCAGAGACATCCAGTCTGCTGCAATGTCTGTTTACGGTATCGACATCGACTATAAGCTGATCAGCATCGCACAAGTCAACAGCAACATGGTCATCCCCGCCTCCCAACAGGAGAACAGGCTGCAGATCCACAGGATTACGGTCAGTCTGGATAACATCAGCGTTGAGACAACGGTAACGCTCGAGCAAGGCGAGAATCAGTTTGTGGGCACCAGCCGGACACCGCTGGCAAGCAGAAATCGAATCCAGTCAGCCGTTCAGGCTTGCCTGGAAGCGATCCGGCAGTATCTGGGACCAGCATACAATATGACATTACTCGATCTGCAGCGCCATCCAGTTGCCGGAACTGACTGCGTCATCATTAGCCTGATGTATACGGATCCGTTCCGTGAATCCGTACTGTACGGAATAGCAGGAATCAACAGTCCGGATACCGAGGTGCAGTCGGCAGTGATGGCTGTTTTATCAGCCTTGAACAGACCGATTGGAAAATCCGGGCGCGCGACTTGATCATGTGTCTGAGTGCTGTTATGCTTAAGACAAACGATCATTTACACATTTAATATAAGATGACAGACCGGCAAGCGAAGCGAAGCAACCTGCCTGAATAGCGGAGGGGTAGAGTCCGAACAGGAGGTTGTTGAAATGCTGAAATTCAGAAAAATTCTGGGTATTCTTGCTTCTTTGCTGGCAATGGTTCTTGCAACCGGCGCACATTGGAGAATTATCTGACACAGTCATAAATATTTCCGATCAAGAGATCGGAATTGATCAACAGCCGGTCTGTCATTTTATATAGATTTGCATCAGGTGATGCCATCGATTGGCAGGTGTGACATATAAAAATGCGGAAACCAGCAGCGATCTATATTGCTTTTTGTATCCTGGCAGGTCTGGGATCGCTCGTTTTCCTAACGGTGCATGACTTCGAGATTTTGCGGACAATCTATCCCGGAGTCTTATTTTTTTCGATTCTGGGGGTCGTCGCTGAATCCCAAAGTCTGGCGATTGACGAGAATAAGGCGATATCAATCGCATTTGCCATTGATATCTGTGCGTTGCTTCTTTTCGGACTGGCCGGTGCAGCCTGGGTTTCATTTTGTACTGCGTTTTTTTCCATCATGGATTTTGACCGCGGCAGAAAAGAACATGTACTGAACACGCCGCTTCACAAAAGCCTGATGAATGCTTCCAATTATATTCTGTCAATTCTGGCTTGCGGCTGGATTTACCATGCCCTGGGCGGACGCTTCTTGATCGATGTCAATCCGCAGGGCCTTGATGCTACATTTCTTTACATTGTTCAAGTGCTTCCGATTATTTTAGTCGGATTGATCGTCTATGTCTTTGTCAATACGCAGACCATCATGATATATTTCTATTTCCAGAGCCCGTCAGGGATGAAAATTGTTCGTGAGTGGTTTCAGATTTTTAAATGGTCAATTTTGAGCATGATCCTGATTGGTGCGCTGGGTGTCATCCTGACCGGTGTCTATCATGCACTTGGATTTGTCGCGGTTCTGTTGTTTTACGCCCCGTTTATGCTGTTTCGGTATGCGTATGTCGGAATGACATCAATACAAAAAGGCTATATTGACACGATTCAGGCTTTTTCGGCCGCACTTGAAGCAAAAGATACCTATACGATCGGCCATGCACGACGCGTTGAAAGATACTGCGAGATTATTGCCAATGAACTGCATTTATCACATTCACGCACAAAGGTGCTCAAATATGCGTCGCTGCTCCATGATATTGGCAAAATTGGCATACCGGAGGCCATACTGAACAAAAATGACCGGCTTACAGACGAAGAATTCGAGGAAATAAAAAAGCATCCGGTTATTGGTGCACAGATGCTTGAAGGCATTCAATTCCTGAAACGGGAGGTTCAGATCATTCGGGCTCATCATGTACATTTCGACGGTCAGGGCTACCCTGCAGATGCGATTGAAGAAAGCAAACAGTTAGAGGCTCAGATTCTCTGTGTGGCGGATTCATTTGATGCGATGACCTCGGACAGGGCGTATCGGGCTGCGATGTCCTACGAAGAGGCTGTCGACGAACTGCTGCGTCATTCCGGAACGCAGTTTTCACCTGAGATTGTACAAGCGCTGATTCGCGGTCTTGAACGGCTGCGGGCGAATGATCAGCTTGAAAGAGCTTTAAAGTGAGCGATCATTTGAAAAGCAGTGGAGTGAGCCCATGATTCTGATTGTCTGTATCCTGGGTATTGGCGTCGGTCTCCTGACCGGCGGACGGTTTCAGAGTATTCTGCACAAGCGCTTTCGAATGAAACCGGTTCTTGTCTTGTCTCTTGTCTGTGAGTTGTTTCTGGCGTCGCCGGCCATTGATGACTGGCTGAGACAACTGAATTATCATCCGACAATACGTGTCTCAGCTGTCATCGTTCAGTATGGGCTGATCATTCTTTTTTTAGCGGTCAATCGTATGAAACCCGGCTTTCTTCTGGTTATGGCAGGCAGTCTGATGAACGCGCTGGTCATGATTGCCAACGGCGGTCAGATGCCGATTGGCCGGGTGATTCTGACGTTTGGTGAACAGGCGGCCGCAAAAATCGACCTGTCACCACACTATTTTCTGGCATCAGGTACCGAACCTTTACTTTTTTTAGGAGATATCATTCCCTGCTGGATCTATATGATCAGTGTTGGTGACATTGTAATCAGCCTTGGCCTGTTTATTTTTGGCATCTATCTTCCGAAGAAAATAACACGGCAGAGGACGTTGCCTGACCATCGCTGACGAACAGTATGTACTTTTTTTATCAATCTTTCTTGTCAACATTGTCAATCAGAGTTGAACAATCAGAAGACATTCGGTATACTTTGGGATGGCATTAATCCAGAGAAAAGAGAGGATATTTGTATGGGTTTTATTGATACCATCATAGAAAGAGCTAAGACTGACAAGAAGACAATCGTACTGCCGGAGTCCGCAGATCTCCGGGTGATCGAAGCGTGCGCCAAACTTCTGGCTGCAAAAATAACCAATGTTGTGATGATTGGAGACCGGGAGACAATCCAGTCTTCTGCACCGCAGTTTGATCTTTCAGAAGCCCGTTTTGTTGATCCTGCCACGAGTCCGGATTTTGATGATTACGCGACGACGCTTTTTGAAATGCGGAAGGCGAAGGGAATGACGCTTGAACAGGCACGTGAAACCATGCTGAATCCTCTTTATTACGCGGTGATGATGGTTAAGAAAAATGAAGCTGACGGTATGGTCGCAGGTGCTGTCAACAGCACATCTGCCACCTTGAGACCTGCTTTGCAAATTCTCAAGACCGCACCCGGTACCAAACTGGTATCCGCGTTTTTTATGATCATTGTTCCTGACTGCTCCTATGGTTCCGATGGTACGTTCCTGTTTGCGGATAGCGGTTTGGTAGAAAATCCGGATGCGGATCAGCTGTCAGAAATCGCTTTGTCATCGGCCAAAACATTCCGCACACTGGTCCATCAGGATCCTTATGTTGCCATGCTGTCCTATTCGACATATGGCAGTGCCAGGAGTCCTCTGACAGAAAAAGTAGTAGAGGCAACACGTCTGGCTAAAGAAAAAGCTCCTGATCTCATGCTCGATGGAGAACTGCAGGTCGATGCAGCACTTGTTGAACAGGTGGGTAAAAGCAAAGCACCCGGCAGTTCGGTGGCCGGTAAAGCCAATGTGCTGGTTTTCCCTGACCTGAACTCGGGAAATATCGCCTACAAACTGGCGCAGCGTCTCGCGAAGGCGGAAGCCTACGGCCCGATCACACAGGGTATCGCAAAGCCGGTCAATGATTTGTCACGCGGCTGTTCAGCTGATGATATCGTCGGTGTGGCAGCGATAACAGCTGTACAGGCTCAGGAATAAGAGGTTCACTCAACTCGTTTTGGAGTTATCGGGGAGGTTTCATACATGAATGTTCTGGTGATTAACGCAGGCAGTTCTTCGTTGAAGTACCAGTTTCTCAACGCACTGTCCGGCGATGTTCTGGCAAGAGGCAATGCTGAACGGATTGGTTTGAAGGATTCACTGATCAAGCATAGTCTCAATGGAGCACCTGCTATCAAGATCCCAGTCGATATGCCCAATCATAAAGTCGCCGTGCAGGCGGTGCTTTCTGCATTGACATCCGAAAAGCACGGCGTGATCAAGGATATGGATGAAATTGATGCTGTTGGACACAGGGTTGTCCATGGTGGTGAGAAGTTTGCATCCTCTGTTCTCATTACACCGGAGGTGAAGCGCGCGATTCGTTCATGCTTTGAACTGGCTCCGCTGCATAATCCACCGAACATGACAGGTATTGAAGCGTGTGAAGAAGCCATGCCGGGTGTCCCTCAAGTCGCAGTCTTTGATACGGCTTTTCACCAGACCATGCCATCAAAAGCTTACATTTACGCGCTGCCTTACGAACTCTACGAGAAGCATGGCATCAGACGATACGGATTTCACGGTACGTCTCACGCCTACGTGTCTCAGCGTGCTGCCGCGTTACTTGAAAAACCGTATGACAAACTGAAAATCATCAGCTGCCATCTCGGCAACGGTTCTTCGATCGCTGCGATCCGCTACGGACGCTGTGTTGATACATCCATGGGATTTACTCCGCTTGCAGGCATTTGCATGGGAACACGCTGTGGTGATATTGATCCGGCGATCGTCACCTTTCTAATGGAAAAAGAAAAGTTGGACCCGCATGGTGTTGATAACCTGATGAACAAGGATTCGGGCGTGTTCGGGATCTCCGGTGTCAGCAGTGACTTCAGAGACCTTTATACAGCTGCCGGAGAGGGTAATAAACGGGCTTCACTGGCTCTTGATCTGTTCAAATACCAGTGTCGCAAGTATATTGGTGCTTATGCCGCTGCAATGGGCGGTGTTGATGCCGTCGTCTTTACAGCAGGAATCGGTGAGAATACAGTGGATATCCGGCAAGGTGCCTGTGAAGGGCTCGACTATATGGGTATTCAACTGGATCCATATAAGAACACCGCGGTTAAAAGCCGGGAAGCCGTCGTATCGACTGACGAATCACCTGTCAAAGTACTGGTTATTCCAACCAATGAGGAACTGGCGATTGCCCGCGAGACAGCACAAATCTGCGGTGCTCAAATGTAATTATATTAAGACATCGTGATGCCGGCTGCTTTTCCGGCCTCATGATTTGGGAGATCAAACAATGAAAGAATCAGCAAAAAAAGTTGAAGCCATCACAGCGATGGACCAGGACTTTTCCCAGTGGTACACAGATGTTGTACTCAAAGCTGAGTTGATTGATTACTCAGCAGTCAAAGGCTGTATGATTTTGCGGCCTTATGGCTACGCAATCTGGGAGAACATCCAGAGCAGTCTTGACAGACGCTTTAAGGAATGTGGCCATGAAAACGTGGCGATGCCGCTCTTTATACCTGAAAGTCTTCTGCAGAAGGAAAAGGATCATGTCGCCGGTTTTGCACCAGAAGTTGCCTGGGTTACTCAAGGCGGTCAGGAAACATTGAGCGAGCGTCTTTGCATCCGCCCCACTTCAGAAACACTCTTTTGCGATCACTATTCACATGTGATCCAATCATGGCGGGATCTTCCCAAGTTATATAATCAATGGGTTTCAGTTGTTCGCTGGGAAAAGACGACACGTCCGTTCCTCCGTTCAACAGAATTCTACTGGCAAGAAGGGCATACGGCGCATGCAACAGCCGATGAGGCGGTTGCCGAGACCTTACAGATGCTCGACATCTATGCGGCGTTTTACCGGGATGTTCTGGCAATCCCCGTGATCAAGGGTAAAAAGACAGAAAGCGAAAAATTTGCCGGGGCTGTAGACACTTATACGGTTGAGGCGATGATGCACGATGGAAAAGCGCTGCAGTCAGCAACCAGCCATTATTTTGGTGATGGTTTTGCCCGTGCGTTCGATATTCAATTTGCTGATCAAAATAATCAACTTCAGTATGTTCACCAGACATCATGGGGTCTGTCAACGCGTTCAGTCGGAGCAATCATCATGGTGCATGGAGACGACAATGGTCTGGTTTTACCACCTCGTGTCGCGCCTGTTCAAGTGATGATCATCCCGATTGCTGCCCACAAACCGGGTGTTATTGAGGCTGCTGAAACCTTAAGAACCGAACTTTCCCAGTCTTACCGCGTCAAAATTGACAGCAGTGACAAAATGCCCGGATGGAAATTCAGTGAGTATGAGATGAAGGGCGTTCCGCTGAGGCTGGAACTGGGTCCCCGCGATTTGGAGAAAAATCAATGTCTGGCCGTTCGCCGTGATACCGGTGAGAAGATAGCATTGTCTCTGGACACTTTAACGCAGTCTGTGTCTGCGTTGCTCGATGACATACACGAGAACTTGTTGAATAAAGCGCAGGAGCGTATGGACAGCCGTATTAGCTCTGCTGCAGACTGGGACTCGTTTGTCAGGCTGGTTGCTGAAAAACCGGGATTCATTCGTGCGCTCTGGTGTGGTGATCCCGCATGCGAACAGACAGTCAAGGATGAAACAGGGGCGACCTCCCGCTGCATACCGTTTGATCAGCAGCCGGCTGAAGGATTGTGTATCTGTTGTCAGAAAAAAGCCAAACACATGGTTATCTGGGGCAAAGCCTATTAATCGTTATTCATCCGATAGCCATCCCAGGAAAATTCGGCGGCAGTCATTATTGTCCGGCCAGCCAGCTTCTTGAGCGGACCATCACAGACTGGTGAAAAAATCAGATGTGTTGCCCAGAGCTGCTGGTGAGCCACTTTTTTCCCATCAGCCAGAAATGACCGGTTAAATTCGTTGCGGCCATACTTGCCATCGCCGACGATCGGGTGACCAATTGATGCCAGATGTGAACGAATCTGGTGTGTTCGCCCGGTAACCAGCTCAACGATCAGTTCTGAGACATCTTCATGATCGGGACCGACATTGTGAAAAATCCGGGTAATCTGATAGCACGTCTGGATTTTCAGGTCACCGGGCCTTTTTTGATCATGGATGTAGACGGTGCTTTGCCGTTCATCTTTTTCAAGCCAGCCGGTCAATTGCCGCATCGACGTTCCATCTGCGCAGCGGACAGGCGTTCCATGTCGGGGAATGCCGCGCACCAGGCAGGTGTAGCGTTTGATGACACGATTTTGACGCATCTGATCTTGAACTGAGCGGCAAAGGGTTGTGTTTCCGGCGATCATGATCAAGCCGCCCGTCTGTCTGTCCAGCCGATGGCACAGACACAGATCCGGATTGCGGCGCTCTTCCCGCAGCAGATCGATCAGCGTCGATTCATGGTGTCGGGCAGCAGCTCCGGTATGAACGAGCAGCCCCGGTTTCTTTCTGCAGATCAGAACGTGTTCGTCCTCATAGTGTATGTCATATTTTCTGTCTGGCTGCTGTACCCTATCGGGAAGGAACATGACAACCTGATCGCCAGTAAAGACGACTGAGTCCTGGCGGAGCCGATGTCCGTTGACACGAATATTACGCTTGCGATAAGCCTGGTAGATCATCGGTGGCCGCAAATGGGTATAACGATTGAGAACAACACTGATCAGACGTTTGCCATTCTCACTCGCGTCAATTGTGAAGGTGAGTGGTTCTGCCAAAGAGGATCCTGCTCCTTTCCCGATGAATGTTAATGTCGGGTTCATGTTCATCATACATGCTGTTCCGGGTGGATGGCAATGTTGTGAAGTAAATTAAAAACAGTCGGATTCCGTTCTTGCCCTACGATGATCATTGGGCTAAACTGGAAACAATCATGACTGGATCATTGGGAGGAAGACAGAATGAGCAAGACCGTGATGGTCATCTTCGGAGGTTCATCGCCTGAATATCAGGTGTCGCTTCAATCTGCCTGTAATATCATCAGTGCTTTACGCGAAGCAGCGTATGCTGTTGTCCGTGTCGGTATAACGCAGACTGGCGGGTGGTACCGCTTTGAAGGACCAGATGATCAAATTAAAAATGATACCTGGCAGGACAGTGTGATACAACCGAAAAGCTGTAACGGCATCTGCTCACCCCGGGATTTTGTTGCATCCGTGTGTGGCTCCGTGCCTGACTGTATTTTCCCTGCTGTACATGGTGTTAATTGTGAAGACGGAGCGTTGCAGGGTTTTCTGACCTTGACACGAATTCCCTACGTTGGCAGCAAGGTGCTGGCATCTGCTGCCTGTATGGACAAAGCGCACACGCGCAGGCTGTTCCACGAAGCCGGACTGCCTCAGTGCCGCTATACAACCGCGACGCGCAGAGAAATCCTGAACGATGTCGAGGCCATCAGCAGACACGTGGCCACGCATATTGGATACCCCTGCTTCTTGAAACCCAATAACGGCGGTTCTTCGATCGGAACACGACGCGTAGCTGATCCGTCAGAACTGCTTGATGGTCTTCAGTATGTCAGCCGATATGATCCGGTTGTATTGATTGAGTCATTCGTTAAAGCCAGAGAAATAGAAGTCTCTGTACTGGGAGATGAAGCGCCGATTCTCGGTCTGATCGGTGAAATTGTGACGAACCAGTCTGTTGACTATTACGACTACGATGCAAAATACGTAAACGCAGATGACGCAGCTGTTGTCATACCTGCCCTGCTTGATGATCGAACAGAACAACTGATTCGCCGGTACGCGCTGACCGCATACCGGTGCGCCGGCTGCTCCGGCCTTGCCCGTATTGATTTTTTTATTGACCAGGCCGATGGTTCCGTTTATCTCAACGAAATCAACACGCTTCCGGGGTTTACAGCAATCAGCGTCTACCCGAAATCATTTACCGCGGCGGGCATGCCAATGCCGGAGCTGGTCAGACGTTTATGTGAAGATGCGATCCAGTATGAGAACGCACGTTCCAGACAGGAAATCAAATGACACAGGCATATGACAACAGACCCATCGGTGTTTTTGATTCCGGTCTTGGCGGATTGACCGTCCTCAAGGACATCATGCAGCGGTTGCCCGCGGAAAACACACTCTACTTCGGGGATTCAGGCAGGATGCCCTATGGCAGCAAATCGGTTGAAACGGTGACGCGTTTTTCATTGCAGAATATGCGTTTCCTTCTTGATCAAGATGTCAAAATGATCGTCATTGCCTGCAATACAGCGAGTTCTCGCGCTTATGCAACCATTCGAAACAACAGCCCTGTTCCTGTCATAGAGGTCATAGAACCGGGATCTCGTGAGGCTGTCAGGCAGTCTGAAAATGGACGGATCGGTGTGATCGGAACACAGGGGACAATAGACAGTCAAGTCTATATCAAAACCATTGAAAAACTTTCTGACAAGCCGGTTGAAATTTTCCAACAGGCTTGCCCGCTGTTTGTCAGCCTGGCTGAGGAAGGTTGGTGGGATCATCCGGTGACCCGGGATGTCGCCCGGATCTATCTGGAACCGCTGTTATCCCGTCATATTGATGCACTTGTTCTCGGTTGTACGCATTATCCGCTGCTCAGCTCTGTTATTAAAAGTATTGCGGGCCCCTCTGTCCGCCTGATTCACTCAGGTGCAGCTGTTGCAGCTGTTATTGAACAGACGCTGAAGCGGACAGAGTCTCTGAATAATGGGCAAAAACCTGCTGTGCATGCATACTTTACCAGTGACAGCGTCAGACGGTTCCAGACATTGAGCAGTTTGTTTCTTGATCAGCCGATCACTGATATCCAGCACGTTGACATTGAGCAGTATAGCTGCGACGCGCTTCAGTCTGACTGAGCGAACGTTTATCCGAAAGGAAACCTGATATATGGATTCAAACGTCCTTCTCACCATCAATGGCCGCCAGTGGAGCGGTCACGAGGAACCACAGCTGATTCGTCTGACGACGGAAGGTCAGCTGCTGCGGCTGAAAAAATTCTGGTCTATTGTCTATGACGAGAGTGATGCAACCGGCATGGAGGGAACCCGTACCACCATTCAAGTTGAGGATGAGGGATCAATGATCCTGACTCGAACAGGATCACATGAGATGAGATTGACTTTTGAAGCGGGCAGCCGACACATCACGCGGATGAATACACCCTACGGAGATCTTGATGTGAGTGTGTTCACCAGTATGGTCGAAAGTCAAATTGATGACTCCGGCGGATTTATTCACCTTGGATATACCATTGATATCAATAATCAGGAGCAGCTGAATACGCGGCTGGACATCGAAATTAAAAAATCCGTTGTCTGATTCACAAAAATAGATGGGAGTTATCTGAAACAGTTGACAGGCAGGCACTTCTGTTAGATAATATTGTTCGCGTCTGTGGAGGTGAATCATGCTGGTTGATATAGCACAAATATCAAATGGCCTGACAAACCGGATTGATCTTGAGATGATAATAGCACAAGAAGAATGGGCTGTGTCGTTTCAGGCGTTCAAGCTGGCGGGTGATGCTTCCTTCAGCGGTATGCTGCTGGCAGACGAGAACGGTGTCATAACCATCACCGGACACCTGAATGCTCATATTGTCAGCCAGTGCGCCAGGTGCCTTGTGTCTGTGCCGCTTGATCTGGTTCTGCCGGTTGATGAATGTTTTGAATGCATCGGACAGGAACGGCAGCCCGACAGTGACTGTTACAGTTATGAGCGGTCAACAATTGATTTGATACCGGCATTGCGGGATACCCTGGTATTATCGGTGCCACAGAGGATACTGTGCCACGAAACATGCAAGGGAATCTGCCCGGAGTGTGGTGTTGATTTAAACAAAGAGACATGCAGCTGTAGTAAGGAAGGTCTGAAACAGGACAACCCTTTCAGCCAGCTCAAAGAATTGTTATAGGAATCATTGACTATTCCTCATAACGTACGGAGGTGTAAAAATGGCAAATCCAAAACGAAAGTGGTCTAAAGCCAGAACAGGTCGTGCCCGTTCAAACTGGAAACTGAGCGTGCCGAAGCTGGCAGAATGTCCTCGGTGTCATACCCTGAAAATGCCGCATAAAGTCTGTAAATCATGCGGTTATTACAACGGCAGAGAAGTCATTGCAACCGAACAGGAATAAATCTGAAAGATCATCTTGAGTGATGCCTGACAGAGAGCGGGTTTTTGAATCATACGACTGATGAGTCGATTGTTTCACTGCCGTTTAAAGCGTTATTATTCCAGATGAACGGAATGCAGCGGGGATGACAGCATGCTCGCTGCTTTTTTAGTTAACACGATGGAAGAAGGGAACCAGGACATGAACGGAATACAAGGACATCGCATTCGTTCTGTCGCGCCGGACAGCATAGCGGCTGATCTTGGCCTGCAACCGGGTGACCAGCTTCTGACGATGGACAACCATCCGCTGATCGACATCTTTGACTATCGGCTTAGGCAGCTTAAATCGAATCTTCTCATCAGTGTGCTGCAGAGCGGCCGGTTGATCGAGTATGAGATCGAAAAGGATGAAGATGACGAGATTGGACTCGAGTTTGACAATCCTCTGATGCAGGATTGTACGTCGTGTGACAACCATTGCATTTTCTGCTTTATTGATCAGTTGCCGAACGGACTGCGTAAGTCACTTTATGTCAAAGACGATGATCTCAGATTATCTTTTTTGAACGGTAATTATGCCACGCTGACCAATCTATCCGATGAAGCACTGGAGCGACTGATCAATTATCGTTTTTCGCCGATGAATATATCGGTGCATACAACAAATCCAGGCCTGAGACGAAAAATGCTGTGCCACCCGAAGGCTGATCAGATTATGCAGCAGCTCGAACGAATTGCCGGAGCCGGTCTGCAGCTGAATCTCCAGATTGTGCTCTGTCCCGACGTTAATGACGGAAGTGAGCTCGAACGGACGATGTCGGACTTGATCGGGCTTGGATCAGCCTTGAACAGTATTGCCGTTGTCCCGGTTGGTATTACACGTTATCGCAATCAGAAACGCTTGTTTCCCCTGAGATCTTTCAGCCGGCCGGAAGCACAAACGGTTATTGATCAGATTCAGAACATTCAGGATAAGCTGCTGCCGATCTGGGGACGACGACTGGTATATGCATCGGATGAATTTTATAATCTAGCTGGCCAGTCTTATCCGGAAACAACAGTCTATGATGATTTCCCACAGCTTGAAAACGGTGTCGGAATGGCGTCGCTGATGCGGCAGACAGTAGCAGATGGACTGGCTTCTATCAACCGGGATCCGGTCGAACCAATACATCGGTCACAGACCGGTCAGGCGGAAGGCACGATCAAACATCTGCTGATCGGGACGGGCACCGCGGCAGCTCCACTTCTGGAAAGCTTCCGGGATGATCTGACCGGACGTGCGCATACAGAGGTATCCATCCTGCCGATTACCAATCGTTTCTTCGGGGATCAGGTGACCGTAGCAGGTCTGCTGACAGGACAGGATATCGTTGAACAGATTCGGCCACTTGCTGATTCACTGAAAACAGGCGGCAGTCAGCCTGTCCTGATTCTCCCGGCCTGTGTGATTAAGTATGATGAACCTGTGCTGCTGGATGATCTGACAATCAATCAGGTCAGTGATGCAATTCAGATTCCGGTTTGGGTCTGTGCTTCTGACGGGGGCAGCTTGGTCCAATTACTGGACTGGGTTGCTGTAAAAGGAGGTCATGACGAATGAGTCAACCTGTTGTTGCCATTGTAGGACGTCCAAATGTTGGCAAGTCAACGCTGTTTAATTACCTTGCCGGTGAACGTCTGTCAATTGTGGATGATACACCTGGTATAACACGGGATCGGATCTATGCACAGTCTGAATGGAGAGGCCGCATTTTTTCAATCATCGATACGGGTGGGATTGAATCCAAATCGGAGGAAGTTCTCCAGCAGTCCATGCGGGAACAGGCACAGATCGCCATTGACACAGCAGATGTCATCATATTCATTGTCGATCTGAAAGTCGGGTTGACTGCTGAAGATACAGACATCGCCTCAATGCTGAGAAAGTCAGAAAAACAGGTTGTTCTCGCAGTCAATAAAGCTGACCAGATTGGCGACATACCAGTCGATGTTTATGAATTTTACAATCTTGGTCTGGGTGATTTTTATACAATTTCAGCGGCCCATCGCCTGGGTGTTGGTGATTTGCTTGATGCCGTTTATGATGCGTTCCCGCCGGAATCTGATGCCTCAGAAGAAGCTGAACGCATTGCTGTTGCTGTTATCGGAAAACCCAATGTCGGTAAGTCTTCGCTGGTTAACCGCATGATTGGGCAGACCCGCCTGATTGTATCGGATATACCCGGAACGACACGCGATGCTGTTGATACGCCGGTTGATAATCAATATGGTCATTTTACGTTGATTGATACGGCCGGATTGCGTAAAAAAAGCCGGATTGACAGTTCTATCGAGCGATACAGCATGATTCGGTCGCTGTCTGCCATTGATCGGTCGGACGTCTGCCTGATCCTGATAGATGCGACTGAAGGGACAACTGAACAGGATACAAAGATCGCCGGATATGCCCACAATAAAGGGAAGGCGTCGATTTTTGTCATTAATAAGTGGGATCTGGTCAGTCGGGAAACAGGGACACTGGAAGACTATAAGAAGGACATTCGATCGACGTTTCCTTTTATGGCCTACGCGCCGATTATATCAATCTCAGCAGCAAGCGGCCAGCGGGTCAATCGACTGTTTTCTCTGATTCAATCAGTTTATGAACAGTCCGGACGACGGCTCACGACCGGTATTATCAATGATTTGCTGGCTGAAGCAGTGGCTATGGTGCCAACACCACAAGATAAGGGCAAGCACCTCAAAATATATTATGGAACACAGGTAGGTACACATCCGCCGCAAATTGCGCTGTTTATCAATAAGAAAGAATTGATGCATTTTTCCTATGAACGGTATCTGGAAAATCAGCTGCGCCGTAATTATGGCTTTGAGGGTACGCCGATCTGGTTTTTACTGCGGCCAAAAGAGCAATCTGACAGAACATGAAGGGTCGGGAAGGAATTAATAATAGATGACACAAACATTAGAAAATCTGCGTAATATCGCAATAATCGCGCATGTCGACCATGGCAAGACGACCATAGTCGATGTCATGCTCAAGCAAAGCGGACTGTTTCGCGATAATGAGCAAACGGTTGAACAGATGATGGACAGCAATGAGCTTGAGCGAGAAAGAGGCATTACGATTCTTGCGAAAAACACAGCCATCACATACGGATCTGTTCGAATCAATATCGTAGACACACCTGGTCACGCAGATTTCGGTGGTGAAGTTGAGCGTGTTTTGAAAATGGTGGATGGTGTGCTGCTGGTTGTCGATGCCTATGACGGTCCGATGCCGCAAACCCGCTTTGTCTTGCGAAAAGCGCTGGCGATGCAGCTGAAACCGATCGTTGTCATCAACAAAGTGGATCGGCCAGATGCACGGCCGCTTGATGTGCTTGACCTGATTCTTGATTTGTTTATTGAACTGGGAGCCAATGATGACCAGCTCGATTTCCCTGTTTTATATGCATCAGCCAGACTGGGAATGGCCTCAGATGTGCTGGAGGACCTGCAGGCTGCCATGCAGAAACAGACTGATGACGAACTGCACTTCGGTCCGTTAATGCAGGCTATTTGTGATTGGGTTCCTGCACCAACTGGTTCGACGGATGAACCACTGCAGATGCTGATTTCCAACATTGACTATGACACATACATCGGCCGGATTGCGATTGGCCGTATTGAACGCGGAACAATCATGAAGGGCATGCCTGTTGTTGTCTGTGGATATGATGATCAGTCAGAACTGAATGCAAAGATTGTGAAGCTCTTCCGATATGAGGGGCTGCATCGTGTGCCCATCGAGCAGGCATCAACAGGTGAGATTGTCTGTGTAGCAGGTATTTCGGAAATCAATATCGGTGATACGATCTGTGCAACTGACAAAATTGAACCGCTGCCTTTTGTAAACATCGACGAGCCGACCATATCGATGATGTTCCGGGTTAATGACAGCCCGTTTGCCGGCCGAGAAGGTCAATTTGTGACATCAAGGCATTTGCGTGAACGCCTGTTTCGCGAGATGGAAAAAAATGTTTCAATGCGGATCGAAGAGACCGATACGACGGAATCCTTCGTGATCAAAGGTAGAGGTGAACTTCACCTGTCAATCCTGATTGAAACAATGCGCCGCGAAGGATACGAATTTCAGGTTTCAAAGCCGGAAGTCATAACCAAAGAAATAGACGGATGTCTTTCGGAGCCTGTTGAACTGGTGCTGATCGATGTTCCTGAATCATTTGTCGGTGTAGTCATCGAAAAACTCGGGACTCGGAAAGCCGAACTGGTTACCATGGAACCACCTGAAAAAGGAATGGTACGGATGGAATTCAGGATTCCCTCCCGTGGATTGATAGGGTATCGGTCGGAATTTTTGACCGACACCAAGGGCAATGGTATAATGAACAGCGTTATTGCAGGCTTTGAGCCGTGGAAAGGTACGATTGAAACACGCAGCCATGGTGTTCTTGTCGCTTGGGAGACAGGTGAAGCGGTCGCCTACGGACTATATAAGGCACAGGAGCGGGGCAACCTGTTTATCGGGCCGGGCACATCAGTCTATGAAGGAATGGTTGTCGGTTCAAACCCTAAACCGGAAGACATCGTGGTCAATGTCTGCAAACGAAAGCATGTCACCAATATGCGGGCTTCCGGATCGGATGAGGCACTCCGTCTGACGCCGCCTGTCCAGATGAGCCTGGAACAGCACCTGGAGTATGTTTCTGACGATGAATTAATTGAAATAACACCTAAATCCATCCGGCTTCGGAAACGGATATTGAATTCTGAGCAGCGTGCCAAACAGCGTTCTCGTCAGATTGAAGCGTCCAGTTAGGTGCGTGCATCCTCAGGGAGGATTGTACTGTGTCTAAGAAAATAGTACGAACACTGATTATCTCAGTTGTTATTTTTATCCTGATTGGTGTTACAACCGCCGGGTTTTACTTTGGTTTTAATTACATTATTTCCCAGAACGAGCGGATGGAGAAACTTCAGGAACAGTTCGGCCAGGGAGAAAACGGGACGGGTATCAATGCTGATACAGCCGGAGCCGTTGAAATTATCATACCCCGGGCATCCGATACCAAACAGATCGCGGAACTTCTGGAAAACAAAGGCATGATCAAGAACGTGTTCATGTTCACGATCCTGTCGAAATTCAACGGGTTCGATGGTGCCTATATGGCAGGCACACATTACGTTCTGCCTGGTATGGGCTACGATGAAATCATGTATCTTCTCTGCCAGAAACCCCAGGCTGTTCGTGTAACCTTCCCGGAGGGACTGACCTATCGTGAGGTAAAGCAGCGATTAACCGATGCGGGCGTCAAATATGACGAAAAAGTCATGGACAGCATGATGCGCAACCCTCAGGCTTTCCTTGATTATGATTTTGTTACGGATATCGACAGCAGAGAGGGTCGTGACTGGATTCTGCAGGGATACCTTTTCCCCGACACCTACGAGTTTGATGTCAACACGGATGAGGAAACTATTCTCCGGACATTCCTGAATAATACTGAGCGTAAGCTGATTGAAGAGTATTATGAACGGGCGAGCTATATTGAAATGAGTATGGATGATGTCATAATTCTGGCATCGATTATTCAGATGGAGTGTCAACTGATCGAAGAGATGCGCAGTGTCTCAGGTGTGTTTCACAACAGAATTCGGGACGATATGTCGCTGAGTGCCTGTGCGACGGTCAACTATCTCAGAAAAGAAAATGGTGACGATGTGAAACTATGGCTGTTGAATGAGGACATCAATGAATTCGACAGCCCGTA
>JAAYBY010000193.1 GCA_012729935.1 Clostridiaceae bacterium
AAAATAGCTCAGGCGTATGAGCATGAAGTCAATAATCGTCTTACACGGTTTGCCAGCCTGATCGAGCCGATTCTGGTGCTCGTCTTATCAGTCATTGTCGGGGCTATCCTGCTCACAGTCATGCTGCCGCTGATTGAAATCATGTCGTCGATCGGATGAGAGAGGAGAATCGAGATTGCTGAGCGCAAGCACGATAAAATCAGCTGGTGTGATTTTAGCTGTTTTGGTATTTGCCGCAATTCTACTGGTTGTTTCCGTAGGAATCGCTAATCTTGAGGAAAACAGCCGAAACAGCAGTTTACAAATGGTTCGTGCGGCTGTTGAACAGGCGGTCATGCAGAGCTATGCGCTCGAAGGGGCTTATCCGCCGGATCTTGACTATCTGAAAACGCATTACGGGTTAATCGTTGATGACAGCCGTTACGCTTTTTTGTATGAAGTGATCGGGGACAATGTCCATCCGATTATTGATGTGCAGCTTCTGGAGGATGTGCAGCAGTGAGACGGCAGGGATATGCCTTACTTGAAATGATTCTTGTTATGTTTTTGCTGGTCCTGGTCAGCGTATTTGTTTTTTTTGTAACCGAGAGCGGCAGCCAGGCTTACATTCGTTTGCATGAGCGACAGGAAATCGGTTCAGATCTGCGTATCGGCTTATCCTATATCGATGTCAAAGTCAAACGCAATGACGCCTCTGACAGCTTGATGATTGTCGATCGTCCGGATCGTGATGAACAGGCACTTGTCATTCTTCGGACCGGTGGCTCAGACAAATTCTTCACCTGGATATACGTTCACGATGGCTATCTGTGTGAATTGACCCTGTCAGCTAACCAAACGTTCCAGCCAGAAGGTGGCAGCAGGATTGTCGCAGCTGATCGTATTGAATTATCATTGCCAAAATCCGACCGCCTGAAGATTACACTGATTCATGGCCAGAGTGATCAGCTCAGCAGAACATTGCTGCTGCGCAGCGAAGGAGTTCTGCCATGAAACGGATGCAGCGTCGAAACGGATTTACACTGGCGGAACTGATTGTCTCGATCGCCATTCTGGCCTTTTTCAGCACCATTATCGTTCAGGTTTTTGCTCAGGCACAGGCAGCGACAGAACGGGCAGAACGCCTGGATCAGGCGGTTGTCGTTGTATCGGATTTGGCAGATCAATGGAAGAGTGTTGATTTTGATCAGTTGGATTACACTCAAATCGATCCGGCGATGCATCGTTTATGGCCTGCACAAGACAGTCAGACGGAGGCAACCCTCTATTTAGACGAACAATTCATCACGTGCGATGTACAGGCGGCTGTTTATGAGGTGAAGCTGACTGTTTCAAAACAGGCGGATCCTGATTTTTATCAACTTGACGTCGTACTGACAGACCTGGAAACAAGTAAAACAGTGTATCAACTGGTCGCTGGCCGATATTTTTCCGGGAAGGGAGGCGATTCCTGATGGCTTTGAGAAACGGACTGTTGAAAAACAAGAGGGGATCGTCCTCAGCTCTGATTATTATGCTGGTGGTGATCCTGATCTTCTTCGGGGTTTTGGCACTGGTCTCTGCTGCGTCCAATATTCGCCTTTCTGAGAAACGTGCTGTTTGGAATGCGACCTATTATCTCGCGGACTATGAAGCTGAACGCGTATTGTCTTCGATAGACCGGATTCGTCTGCCTGGTGTTTTCAGCATGACACTTACAGATGATCAGCTGGAAACCATCATACGTGAGGAGCTGCAGCAGCATCCGGCAATCATTGAACACGAGATTACGGTTGAATCGTCCAATGTGACAGTCGAAGCGCTCGTGGCGGCACGGCCTGGTGAAACATCAGGCATGTCGATCAAACTGGCATTCCGCCTTCCGGCAGAATCTCCAGAAGCCGGCGTCAGGATTCTGCGCTGGTCCTGGTGGAGTCCTCCGTTTAACTATGCTGGTTATGATGCTTCGTTTATGGAGGAAACAGATCAATGAGCAGAGTATTCGATATTTTACACGAGATGGTTCGACGCAACGCGTCTGACCTGTTCATAACCGTTGGTAAACCACCGGTGTTAAAAATCGACGGGAATCTGGTTTCGCTGCCGTATGACCTTTCAACACAGGATGATACAGAAGCTGACGCACGTCAGCTATTTGACCGTGAGACAACAAGCCGTACTTTTTTTGAGGAGGGTGAAGTTGATTTCTCCTTGTCAATCAGCCATATCGGACGATTCCGTGTCAATGTGTTTCAACAACGCGGATCGTTTGCCATTGCGGTGCGCCGGATCTATTCCGAGTTGCCCGACCCGGATCGATTGGGTATACCAGACAGCGTTATGTCCCTGACCAGAAACCACAAGGGCCTCGTTCTGGTCACAGGACCAGCCGGCTGTGGCAAGACAACAACACTGGCAGCCCTGATCGATCGTATCAATCAGGAGCGCTCCTGTCACATCCTCACGCTCGAGGATCCGATTGAGTACCTCCACCGCCATAAGAAAAGTATCATCAATCAACGTGAAATCGGGACAGACAGCAGAACGTATGCGCAGGCTCTGCGTGCTGCGCTTCGCCAGTCTCCTGATGTAATCCTGATTGGTGAAATGCGCGACCTGGAAACCATTGCGATCGCCTTAACGGCAGCTGAAACAGGACATTTGGTCCTGTCGACCCTTCACACGATCGGTGCTTCGAAAACAATCGATCGCATCATCGATGTGTTTCCACCCAATCAGCAGCAGCAAATTAAAATTCAGCTTTCAACTACCTTACAGGCTGTTGTCTCTCAACAGCTTCTGCACGATTCGACAAGCGGAGTTGTACCGGCATTTGAAGTGATGCTTGTGAACAATGCCATCCGCAATATGATTCGAGATGGCAAGACTCCTCAGATTGATGGTGTCATTCAAATGGGCGCTTCTGAGGGCATGTCAACGATGGATATGTGTTTGACGCGTCTGCTCAACGAGAAACGGATTACTCAAGATGAAGCCTTGCTGCATGCCTTGAACCCGCAAGCACTGTTGAGAAATACTGAATCAGCATAGAATCAGCACGAAAAAGTATCTTTTCTGAATGATCTTGCCTTGACGCATGCGGTGACACCCCTCATGATAAAGGCATTCAGTGTATCGGAAAGGTAACAGCCGCTTAAGTGGAGCGTGTCAGGTTTTACGATGCCAAAACAAATTAACCAGAGTCAAACAGAGATCAAAACATTTCGGCAGGCTGCCGTCATCGGACTCGGCCTGATTGGGGGCTCGATTGCCAGAGCATTGCACAGTCGGGCTGGCATGCCTGTCATTGGATTGGATACCGATCCCACTGTGGTACGTCAGGCAATAGCGGATCAGGTTCTGACTGACGGAGCTGCCATTTCAGCTGATATCAGTGAAATATCGGACCGTGAACAAACAGCGTGGGAGCTGATCAGATCGTGCGACATTGTTTTTATCTGCACCCCCGTTTCGACTGTCGCAGCTCTGGCTCATAAGGCATCCGAATACTGTGATGGCCTGATCACAGATGCAGCTGGTATCAAGCAGCCTGTTCTCGATCAGATACCAGGTGATCGATTCATCGGCGGTCATCCGATGGCAGGATCTGAACGTCAAGGATATACATTTTCTTCAGAATCTCTTTTTGAAAATGCCGTTTATGTCCTGTGCCTTCGTCCGGATTCAAATATACCGCATACAACAGTACAGCGACTCGAACGACTGATCCGGCAGATCGGTGCGATACCATTGCTGATGGATGCACACGAACATGACCGGGCAGTTGCCGCGGTCAGCCATCTGCCGCATGTTGTGGCTTCGGCGCTTTCTCTTCTGGCAGCCCGCCTCGATGATAATGGGTTGATCACCCGGCTGGCCGCCGGCGGTTTTCGCGACATAACCCGGATTGCGTCCTCTGATCCTGATCTGTGGCGGGGGATCAGCCTGGAATCGCGAGCAGAACTGCTGCCCGTTCTTGAACTGTATCAAGCACTGCTGGATAGCTACATAGACGCAATTCGCACAGGTGATTCTGATTTGCTCTATCAACTTTTTTTTGAAGCAGGCCACTACCGGGATCAGCTGCCGGTCAGTGGACGAGGCGCATTGTCGGCCCATAGTGTGCTTACTGTCCATATTAATGACCAACCGGGTGAACTGGGATTGATCACCACACTTCTGGGAAACAACGGAATCAATATCAGCAATATCCGAATTCGTGAACAGCGACATTACGAAGGCGGTTGCCTTCAGCTTCTGCTTCCGGATGGCAGGGAGGCGATTCGCGCTGCCTGGCTCCTAAAGGAGGCTGGTTATGTCTGTGACTGAATATGGTTTAATCGGGCACCCGCTGGCGCACAGTCTTTCTCCACATATTCATGAATCATTGATGGCCTCAGCGGGTATCAAGGGCATATACCGGTTGTTTGACATCCGTCCGGAGCAGTTTGACAAAACAGTTAAACAGCTTGTTCGCACTGTCAGCGGTCTGAACTGTACGATTCCTTACAAAGAACGTGTCATCGGCCATCTCGAAGTGCTTGATCGGACAGCCCGTCGCATCGGTGCTGTTAATACGATTCATGGTCAAACGGGTTATAACACCGATTATCTGGCGTTTCGGGACGCTTGCCCGCTGCAGGCTG
>JAAYBY010000020.1 GCA_012729935.1 Clostridiaceae bacterium
CCAGGCTATTCAACCTGTTGACCTGTTTCCATGGACAAATCATGTTGAGACGGTTGTATTGATGTCTCGGGAAGGGAGATGACGAAACCGGAAAGCGCTGAGAATAGGGGATTTAATAATTTTAGTGTGACGGGGCAAGATTGACAGAAAGGACTCGAACCTTTTCAGCAGAATAAATCCAAGAGAAATTGACCAATTTGCGAGTGCTCAGGTCAGATAACAGCGAAAATTGAGTGCTCAGGTCAGATGTCAGGTGATAGCAAGTGCTCAGGTTGGATGTCACTACAAGGAGAGGAAAAAACGATAAAATAAAATTAAAATGAAAAGTTATTACGAACGTACGTTTGCCAAGCATCACAGCCTAGCATTATGAGGCAAATCATAAGCAAAAATCCAGCAAAACCTGATTTAGACTACTTATCTCTAAAACCAAAATAGTGAGCAAAATGAATTAATACACTCAGGAGAACACATGCCGGAGGATTTGCGAAAACCGAAAATTTATATAATTCCAGCGAAGCCACGGCTATATATACGAGTCGGCATTTATTGTCGTGTCAGTACCATGAGTAAATCCCAGGAGGACAGTCTGGAAAATCAGATTGCTGGTTTGCAGCAATTCGTTTCAAGTAATCCCGAATGGACTCTATGTCACACTTACATCGATCAAGATTCCGGTGGTAATGTAATGCGCCCAGGATTTCAGAATATGATTTCTGACTGTTATGCACATGACATTGATGTCGTTGTGACAAAATCAATCAGCCGCTTTGCAAGAAATACAGTTGATCTGCTTGAGACACTTAAAACGTTGAAAAGACTCGGCGTCGATGTCATTTTTCAGCAGGAAAACCTACAAAGCAGCGAAGCTGATGATGATTTGCTGATATCTTTATTAGGCGCTATCGCTCAAGCTGAGATTGAATCAATCGGTGAGTCAATACGATGGGGACTTCAGCACGGATTTGCATCCGGTAAATCGAAGCTGTACTCCAGAAAATGCTACGGTTATAAACATGATCAAAATGGAAAGTTAGTCATCGTTGCAGGACAAGCGGAAGTTGTTCGACATATTTTCGATATGTATTTAAATGGCCACAGCATCATTCAGATAATCAGGGAACTCATCAGCCGAAATATCAAATCACCTCAGGGCAAAGATACTTGGTCGAAACGTGCGATCCAGACGTTATTATGCAATGAGAAATATACTGGGCGGGTTGTTGTTGGCAAAACCTATTCTGCGAGATTTCCACAATATAAGCAAACAGTCAATCGCGGTGAACAGAGGCAGTATATAAAGGAGGACACTCATGAGCCGATCATTGGTCTTGATATTTTTGAAAGGGTCCAGGCAGAAATAGCTCGAAGAAGCAATATCGAAATGGTCGCGGGAACAAAAAGGCGCAAGAATACTCACTACAGCTCAAAACGAAAACAGACAAATACAACTACAAAGCATCGAGGTGAAATGGATGTATAAGAGCTTATTGACCAAAAAATTCTTTCGGGATAATCCAATTGAAGAACTTTCTACGCAACGCTTCGTCTATAGCATACTCACGCACAATGGTATCGAAGAATTAGCCAATGAATATGTTTTAGAGTATGCTGACTTAGGGGCAGAACGCCTTGAGAGGATCAAAAAAGAAAGGGAACAAATACAGTCAGAACAGGATCCGGACGAACTTCTGAATTTATTACGTAAAAATCTCGAACTTAATAACCGGGTAGACTTAGTAAAAAGAGTTTTAGAATTTGAAGAAGAACTAGTGCCAAAAGTGGTCGAAAAGCTTGTACGTAGTGACAACGACAATTTTATAGATAATGCCATGCGATTATTGGCGAGGAGTGAGCAAGATTATTCACCATTACTGTATAAAAGGTTTAATGAAATACGAAGGCCCTATGTGCAATCTATGGTGTGCCTGATTCTTGGCATTAGAGGTGGTGAAGAGATTATTCCTTGGATGATAAACCAGTACCAGGAAATGAAAAGGCTTTATCCGGATGAAACATATAATCAAGGACCTTTACTGGCACTTCACGAATTGAAGTATAGGTTTTACGATAAGAAACAGCCGGTTGCGCAGAAAGAATGACATCAAGGTGAAGCACTCGACCCAAGCAACTGTCGAGGAAAATGATTAACTATATTAAAGTTATCAGTAATTACAAATCCCTATAATAGGCATATATCAGTAATTAATATAACTATTTTAATATTGCAATTTAGACTAACTATCACATGTTGAGACGGTAGTATTGATAACTAGGGCGAAAGAGTGAGTGTGCGAAAAACCCTTATATATCAAGGCTTTTATCACACATGGGTGTGAAACCCATTAAGAGAAAACGAGATTTTTTCGCTTCGCGGGAACAAGTCCATAAAGGCCGTATTTGATAGTCAAGTGGTCAGGTTAGATGTCATAGCTCGGTGAGTGGTCAGGTTAGATGTCAGGGGTCGCGAGTGGTCAGGTTAGATGTTTTTTCGGACATTTTTGAGGTTGTGTGGTCGGGTTGGATGTTTTGAATTCTTATATCGATATTTTAGAAACGGAGTTTAGTTATGGGAAAAAACACAGAGGTAATGGCCTTATAAGAAATGAGGATAAAATGAACGAGTACACTAAACATGAATTGGAAGAGGCAAGAACCTCACTTGCTTCAACCTTGCACAAGTGCGATAAGATGCAGGGTAGTGGAAGGTTGCAGTCCTCGCATAAGACTTTAAACGACAGGCGGGTAAGGGCACTGCGGATTGCACTAACGCTTATTGAAAAAGAAATGAGGTCACGCAATGACGATTGACTATAAGAAAACACAAAAGGAACTATATTTACCTAAGACCGCGCCGTCTGTTATAGACGTGCCCCGAATGACTTTTATCACTGTTGACGGAGAAGGTGACCCTAACACAAGCGCGGAATATACTGCTGCAGTTGAACTGTTGTATGGACTCTCTTACACCATCAAGATGGGTAGTAAATCAATCCTTGAATATGTTGTTCCGCCGCTTGAAGGACTCTGGAGCGTAGACGATGATTTCAGGGGTGGCGGAGCGGAAATTAATGATAAGAGCAAATTTATATGGACGATGATGATTCGGCAACCCGATTTTGTAACTGAAGATATATTGGAAGTTGCAAAGATATCTTTGGCAAAGAAAAAACCGAATCTTGATATATCAAAGGCTAAACTTGAAACAATTACCGAAGGGCTATGTGTGCAGGTTATGCACATCGGTTCGTATGACGATGAACCAGCCACGGTAGCAGCGCTTGACGGGTTTGCCATTGAAAACGGCTATATTCTTGATATCAACGACATTCGTCGCCATCACGAGATATACATTTCCGACCCACGCAAAGTAGCGCCGGAGAAATTAAAAACGGTGATTAGGCACCCAATACGCAAAGCATGATACAAACAAAAGTCTACCTGTGGCTGCCGTTGGTTTGGGAGTGCTCGGAGTTAGATGTCAGCGTTTGCGAGTGATCAGGTTAGATATTTTTTCGGGATTTTTTTAGGCTGTGTGGTCAGGTTGGATGTTGAGAAACGTGAAGTAATTTAGGAGTGGAACAGTGATGGGAAAAAGAAAATTAGCCGATTTTAGATATCTGATTCATGCGTTATTATTGCTATTGCCCATCATGTTTGTGCTTCCATTTTATAGCGCGGATACATACTCCATTATAAAAAATACTACGAGTCATCTGGGGGCTCAGAGCACACCTAACGCATGGATTATGAATGCCGCTTTTGTGCTTGTCGGCATTTCATGCGTCTTAGAAGCCTGGCTGCATTTGGGCAGATTTTGGTTCCATAAAATTTTATTAAGTATTTTCGGGCTGAGCCTTGCATTGACCGGGATATTCCATCATGCACCAATTATTGAAGGTGTTATTTTTAACTCTTTTGAAGATAAACTACATTCGATTTTCGCAACAATTGTGGGGTTTTCGTTCGCTATTTACGCAATGTCATCAGCTTTTATAGAAAAAGCCGTGAGGTATCGGATCATAGACATAGCTGTTGGGTTTACAGCAACAATTCTTTCAGTGCTAATGAGTTACCTACCAAATTACTCTGGCATATGGCAGAGGGCAATCTTTATTATTTCATTTCTTTGGTTGATTTTTATGCTTGAAAGAATAAGGGTTTTCAATAAAACAGTGTGAGGATTAGCTATAAACTAAACATAAAACAAGGCACTCTACTCCAAATCCGTAGAGTGCCCTGTTTCCTCTTACCCTTATTCATACACTTCCACCGTCACACTAGACTTGAATTCCACGGTGAATTTATCCTCGTAGATGGTAACCTTTTCAATCAGCCGTCGGACAAGTTGCTCATCGTATTCTATAAGGGCGGTGGACTGCTTCTTTAGGAATGTGCTCATGTCAGCAATGCGCTTTTTGAGTTCATCACGGTTAGCGCTTTCAACCTGCAACTCTTGCTTCTGGTCACGCAGGCGGTGAATCTCATCGCCAACCTTATCATAATCCGCATTGGAAGTAGCCAGTTTCAAAAGCTCCGTTTGCAGTTCCTCCAGCCGCTTATCGATATCGGCTAAAGTCTGGTCGTTTTCACGATTTATGACGGTGGCGATGTTGTCCCGTAGAGTAGAGAGGAAAGTGTCCTTGTCGCAAAACGCTTGCCTCCAAATCAGACTTGGTCAGACAAAACGATTCCTCGATCTGCCATAACCCTTTGTAGTGATCCATGACTTTTGTATCCGGCATATCCAGCTCGCTTGTTACCACCGCATAATAGCCGTCGTATTGAGCTTCCTGAGCGATCTTCTCTTCGTCTAAGAATAAAGCCTGCTGCG
>JAAYBY010000194.1 GCA_012729935.1 Clostridiaceae bacterium
CATCTGTTGTCTCCTCCAGAATCATCGTCATCAGCTGATCCAGCCGCTGATCCTCATTTTTTAGACTTAAATACCCGATTAGCGCTTCAAGACCGGTTGCCATTAAATAATCTGCCGGTTCCGCATGTTTAGAACGGCTGGCCGGCTGACTGTTTCGGCCACGTTTGTAGACGGACAGCTCATCGTCGTTCAGGTACGGCATGAGCCTGCGGACAGCTTGTGCCTGAGCCTGTGCTTTTACCAGACTGACGGACTGCCGATGCAGCTGACCGGATTTGCCATGGCAATGATTACAGGCATAAATCCGGGCATAAAGCTCATAGACTGCGTCACCGATATAAGCCAAAGTTGAGATGGGCACTTCGCGCCAGTCGCGGGTGACAATCGGTACGTTCATTGCACGCTCACTTTTGGTCCCTGCGGTGTGTCGACCACTGAAAAACCGCGCTTCTGAATCTCGTCCCGGATCGTGTCCGCACGAGCGAAATCTCTTTGCTTTTTCGCTTCCGTCCGCCGAGATACCAGTTCTAGAATGTCGAACGGAATGCCGTCGTCATCTTCGTTTTTGGTTTCCGTCAAGCCCAGCACATCGAGAAGCTGGTGCAGCGTTTCAGTCGCGGCCTTCAACGTTTCCTGATCGATTCCGCCGACTGTGGCTGCTGTATTAACTGTCCGTACCAGTTCAAACACAGCTGCGATTGCGTCAGCTGTATTCAGGTCGTCATTCATCGCGTCGACAAACGCCTGCCGATAGGTCTGTATGCTGTTCCTGAGCGATGCGGCAGCTTCAATACCTTCGCCTTCCGGTTTCAGCGGCGCATGCGCTGCAACAAAGGCTGTATGGTCGAGACAGGTTTGGATCCGTTTCCAGCCGTTTTCGGCTGCCTGGAGCAGTTCAGCTGAAAAATTGATCGGCATCCGGTAATGACTGCTCAACATAAAAAACCGGAGAACCAGATAATCGTGATGTTCAGCCAGATCACGAACCGTAAAAAAGTTACCGGCTGACTTGCTCATCTTTTCCTGATCAATGTTGATAAAACCATTGTGCAGCCAGTAGCGGACAAACGGTTTACCGGTCGCGGCTTCACTCTGGGCAATTTCATTTTCATGGTGCGGAAAGACCAGATCCTGACCGCCGCCGTGAATGTCGATGGTTTCACCCAGATGCTTGATAATCATCGCGGAGCATTCGATATGCCAGCCAGGACGTCCGTCGCCCCAGGGGCTTGGCCAGAAAGGCTCATGTTCTTTTTTCTTTTTCCACAGGACAAAGTCCATACGGCTGCGCTTATCGGATGCGTCAAATGACATCTCCCGATCGCTGCTCTCCAGTTCCTCGAGCCGGTGATGTGATAACTGGCCATACGGCTTAAAACGGGACACATCAAAATAAACCCCGTCGTCCGCTTCGTACGCGTATCCTTTATCCATCAGAGTCTGAACCAGATCGACGATGGTGTCTATCGTTTCAGTCGCACGTGGGTGTATCGTTGCACGTTTAATATTGAGCCGATCGGCGTCGTAGAAATATTCCCGGATAAACCGATCAGCCAGTTCCTGAACCGTTATCTCTTCTGAATTAGCCCGGTTAATCATCTTGTCATCGATATCTGTGAAATTCTGGACATATGAAACGTGATAGCCGGAAAATTCAAGAAACCGGCGCAGTGTATCATAGGTTATAAACGGCCGGGCGTTACCCAGATGAAAGTAATTATAGACAGTCGGTCCGCAGACATACATTTTCACCTGTCCGTTGTTCAGAGGTGTAAACGTTTCTTTATGACGTGTCTGAGTATTATAAAGCCGTAACATGCTGTACCCTCCAGCGGTCATTTGATAATTGGTCTCATTTTATGCTCGTCTCTTCTTGTTGTCCCGGCTCTTCAGGTGCTTCCTGGCAGTTTACATCCGTCTGAAACATCGCTTCAAGCGAAGCCATCCGGCGTCTCAGCTGACAGATTTCCTGTTCAATCGGATCGGGTGCGCTGTCATGATCGAGCTCAACGTTGTGACGAATCGGCCGGCCTTCATGCTTGATAACCCGGCCCGGAACACCGACGACCGTCGCTTCAGCCGGCACCTCATGCAAGACGACCGAGTTTGCCCCGATCATCGCGTAATCGCCGACTTTAAACGGGCCGAGAATCTTAGCACCAGCACCAATTAAAACATTATTGCCCAGCGTCGGATGACGCTTCCCCTTGTCTTTACCGGTTCCACCAAGCGTGACACCGTGATAAAGTGTGCAATCATCGCCTATTTCGGCCGTCTCACCGATGACCAGGCCCATGCCGTGGTCAATAAACAGCCGTCTGCCGATTTTCGCGCCGGGGTGAATTTCAATACCTGTGAAAAAACGATTGATCTGGGACAAAGCACGTGCGATACATTTCATGTGATGCCGAAACAGCCAGTGAGCCATTCGATGCAAAACGACCGCATGAAAACCGGAATAAACAAAGATTACCTGCCAGACGCCGCATGCTGCCGGATCCCGTTGAGCGATTGAACGAGCGTCATCAAAAAAGCCTTTCAAACCGTTGATCACCATCCCTGCCTATTCCGGCAGCCTTTATCAGTCAAACAGAATGCCCGGGATGTCGAACCCCCTTTTGACACCCAGCATCACTACTAGGTGGGTGCCCTGCAGTGGTCTTAAGTCTACCCCATACTCGGACCGAAGTCCGGGAGGTCTGACCGTATTCCACTTAACCCAAGCTCCCGTTTCTGTCACGAAGGTTCAAAAACAGAGGTTACGAACATTCCAGGCAACTTTAGTATAACGTGTTTCTGTTGTTTTCTCAAGTAATCAACCGGCTCGAGGCATGACTCGGGATTCGCCGGCCCGGCATATTGGAGGCAACAACCAGTCCGCTCAACGTAAAGCCGGTGGTCAGTAACGGCTGTGCTGCCGCATTTAAGGTTGCTCCGGTTGTCAGGACGTCGTCGACCAGGACGATATGGCAGTTCTGTGGTGCTTTATTTGTATCGTTCAGCCAGCGCTGCCAGACCAACGGATTGAGGGCGAAAGCACCTCTCGGATTATTCAACCGGGCTTCGCGATCTTTGATCTCGCTTTGCCGTCCGGTCAGCCGTTTCCGGATCAGACCGCCTGAAAGATCCGGCTTTTTCAGCCATACGGCCAACAATCTGGTCATCAGTTCTGCCTGATTATAACCGCGTTCAGCAAGCCGCTTTTTATGCAGTGGAACCGCGACAAATCCATCGACCTGCTTAATGTTAGAACAGACGACAGTTCGCAGCAGCGCTGCAAGTGCACGTGCCATTGATGGCTTGTCTGAGAATTTCATCCGGATCAGCGCGTCGCTGATCGGTTTCTGATAAAAGGCGGCACAGTATACCGGAACATTTCCCTTTATTTTCCCGCAGCGGTTGTCTGGTAAATCAAGCTGCTGATCAGCACCAAAACGCAGGGGCAGAGCAGACAGGCACCTGCGGCAGATATTGGGAAATTGTGCAGCCGGATCAATCCGCCGGCAAAAACAGCAAACCGGCGGGAAAAGGATATTCCAATCGTGGTTCTCACTTAGGCGATCCAGGTTATTGACAGGCGGGAAAAAGGTCATGATCCAAAATCTGTCTGCAGCAGTTCAGCCAGAAAAGTCCATCGATTCAGCGACGAACGATTTGCCAGCATTTGTTCAATCACTCGTTTTGGTGCAACCAGAAACAATTTGTCGCGAGCGCGCGTAATGGCTGTATACAGCAGATTTCGTGTGAGAAGCTGCGGCGGACCCGGGGCGACAGCCAGAATGACGACCGAGTATTCGCTTCCCTGGCTTTTATGAACGGTCATCGCATAAGCCAACTCCAGATCATCCAGACTGGCACGATCATATGTGACGATGCGGTCATCATCAAAGCAGACCTGCAAACTTTCAGATGCCTGATCAACTGCAATTACGGTTCCGATTTCACCGTTGAAAACGCCTGTCTCCTGATCATGGCCGCTCCGACTGACCAATTCATAATTGTTGCGGGTCTGCATCACACGATCAGCGAGACCAAAAAAGCACCCATGCGCGGTCAGACCTTCCCGGTTTGCCTGAGGCGGCAGCAGCGAACGCTGCAGTCTTTGATTAAGCGCGTGCGTCCCGGACGATCCTTTTCGCGTCGGTGTCAGAACAAAGACATCCTGTAATGGGTCGAGGCCATACGTTTCTGGCAAAATCTTTTCAATCAGTCTGGCTACCGCGTCGGCGATCGTTTCCGCGTTTTCTTTGGCGATAAATAAAAATGAACTGTCTTTTGTCTGATCGAGCTGAGGCCAGAGACCTTGATTTATCCGATGTGCGTTTTGAATAATCAGGCTCTCTTCTGCCTGGCGGTAAACACGGGTCAGCCGAGCAGTCGGCACCTGGCCACTGTCAATCAAGTCTCTGAGCACATCGCCTGCGCCGACGGACGGAAGCTGATCTGCGTCACCAACCAGCAGCAGGCGGCAGCCGGGACGAATGCTCTGGATCAGGCTGTCAAACAGAAAAACATCGATCATCGAAGCCTCGTCAACGATGACCAGGTCAGCTTCCAGCGGCTGATCACTGCAGGCCGAATAAGGCATGAACGGATCATTGTCGGGGACGTATTGCAGATTTAGCAGCCGGTGCAGTGTCTGCGCCGGTCGTCCGGTTGATTCACTTAACCGGCGCGCCGCCCGGCCGGTTGGTGCGGCCAGCAGAATTCGGGCAGATTGGCTCTCCATACAATCGCAGAGGAGACGCAAAATAGTCGTCTTGCCGGTTCCAGGTCCGCCGGTGAGAATCGATACAGATTCGCGCAAGGCTAGAATCAAACCGTCCCGCTGTTCTGATGATAAAGTCAGATTCCGTTTGGCTGAGCTGTCTTCAACGGCATCAGCTGCCTGCTGCAGGTTGCAGAGTTGTGCGTAAACCAGCGGCGGGGTTCGCAACAGGATCTTCAGCTGCATGGCCGATTGCTTCTCAGATCTGAGCAAAGCCGTCAGCACACCACGCCGATCTCCCGGCTTGATCTGGATCCGTTTCATGGTTGGATCCCCCGCCAGACAATCTTCAATCAGCTGCGGTCGATCCATTTCAGTCTGGAGCAGTTTCTCCGTCTGTTGAATCCAGACAGTCTCAGGCAGATAGGTGTGCCCCTGGTTTGCAGCTTGTGTCAGAACAAAGCGCAGGCCGCTCTTGATCCGTTGAACGGATTTGGGATTCAAGCCCAGCTGCCGGGCCAGCCGGTCTGCCGTCAGGAAACCAATACCGAAAATATCGTCAGCCAGACGATAAGGATTCTCCGAAATACTTTGGATTGATTCCGTTCCGTATTTGCGAAAAATGCGCAGAGCCTTTCCGGTACCGATACCGAGTGGATATAAGAAAAGCACCAAGTCCTGGAAATCTTTCTTTTCTCGTAACTGATCGGCAATCTTTACGGCTTTCGATCGGCTGATTCCCTTGACATGAGCAGCCAGGTCCGGGTTGTTTTGGAGCACCTGCAGCGTGTCGAGACCGAATCGCGCGACCAGACGACGCGCCAGAACAGGGCCGACGCCTGAAATCAGACCGCCTGACAGATAATGTTCGATAGCCATTTCCGTCTGTGGTGTCAAATATTCGTAGCCTTCAGCGGTGAACTGGCGCCCATAATCCGGATGACTGGTCCAGCGGCCGTTGAAACGTATCAGTTCTCCAGGTGATAAAAAAGGGAGCGTTCCAACTACGGTTGTGTCATTGTTATCGTTTAGGGTTAGAACGGTATAACCGTTTTCCTGGTTGCGAAAAACGATCTCAGCAACTGTTCCCTCAATTGAACGCTCCTGATCAGGCGAGTCCTGCTGGATTCGCATTTGATCCGGCTCACGTTTACTGTGCTTAGACTTGTCTGGCATCGTTTCGCAGATTATCCGCCTGATCGATCCGTTCCCACGGTAAATCAAGGTCCGGCCTGCCAAAATGGCCATATGCGGCAATCTGGCGATAGATCGGCGTGCGCAGGTTCAATCCTTTGATGATCGCCGCCGGTCGCAGATCAAAGTGTTTGCGGACCAGTTCGCGGATCTTTTCGACCGGGATGGTTTCTGTTCCAAACGTTTCAATCTCGATGGAGACCGGCTTTGCGACTCCGATCGCATAGGCCAGCTGGACTTCGCAGCTTGACGCCAGCCCGGCTGCCACAATGTTTTTTGCCACATAACGTGCTGCATAGCTTGCTGACCGATCGACTTTTGTCGGGTCTTTGCCGGAGAAGGAACCACCTCCGTGACGCGCCATACCGCCATAGGTGTCGACGATGATTTTCCGTCCGGTCAACCCGGAATCACCCTGCGGTCCACCGACCACAAAGCGGCCGGTCGGATTGATCAATATCCGGGTCTTGTCATCAAAGAGCTCCGTTGGCAGTACCGGCCGGATGACTGATTCGATCACAGCCTTCTCCAGTTCCGCCGAACTGATATCCGCACTGTGCTGTGTTGAAACAACAATCGTTTCAATATGAACCGGCTTGCGATCCTGGTAAGCAACCGTCACCTGAGCCTTGCCATCCGGTCTCAAAAATGGAAGTAAATTACTCTTGCGTACCTCGGCAAGTTTTCGCGTCAGCGCATGCGCAAGCGAAACAGGCATCGGCATCAGTTCCGGGGTGTCGGTATTGGCGTAACCAAACATCATTCCCTGATCTCCGGCGCCGATAGTCAGGTCTTCCTGATCGTCCTGCTGGCGGCTCTCGAGTGAACGGTTGACGCCCTGTGCGATGTCCGGTGACTGCTCGTCAATCGACGTCAGAACAGCACAGGCATCTGCGTCAAATCCTGTGTCATG